>JABJFP010000131.1 GCA_018662715.1 Methanobacteriota archaeon
CAACACGATCATTGAACCCGCAATATGTCGTTCTAGGGTATGACACTGAAACCACATATGACAAACTTGAGACAGCGAGTCTTCATCTTCATGCTGGCGTTCCTTTGATGGCTTCACATCCCGACATGGTCTGTCCGTCTCCAGATGGCGGATTACCTGATGTGGGGGCTTTCTTGGCACTCTTCAAGGTAACAACTGGAATTGATCCAGTTCATATCTCTGGAAAGCCAAATGCCGGTATGATTCTTCATCGAATCGAAGCATTGGGTTTGAAACCCGAAGAATGTGCAATGGTTGGAGATCGCCTCTACACAGATATCGCTATGGCAAATCGAGCAGGATGTATGGGCATTCTTGTTTTGTCAGGGGAAGCAACCATGGATGATGTAAATCTACTTCCAGAAGGTGCTGAACAAATGCCCTCGCTTATTGTAGAATCTGTAGATTCATTGCTCAGGTGATTGGTTGGGATTCAAACAACGATGGAATCTCTGGCGCAGACGGTGCTTGAAACAGCCTGTTGATGAAATACATCAGGCTGGAGACAATTCCGAATTACGGCTCGAGAAATTATGCCGGGCTGCTGGACGCAAGAAGAACTGGTCTGTTCATGGATCTGTCCGAATACCCGATCCGGATGGTGGGCGAAGAGAAATCGATCTAATTTTGATTTCAGGTTCTGTCGTTCTTGTTGTCGAACAAAAACACTGGTCTGGACGGTTTGAAGTCAAAGAAGATGGAGAGTTCATCCAGCATCGTAACAACGGAACGCTGCACAGCCACGCTACCGTTGCTCACCGTATAGCACGCAAGACGAGATTGTTAACAGAAATCCATGCTGAGCGTTATCCTGATGATAAACTCGACATACAGACGTTTGTAGCCATGACTCATCAACGACTTGAGTGGCCAAAAAATATGCCGTCACTTCCAGCTAAAATGTTGAATGAAAAGCAACTGTTGGCACTTCTGCAAAAAATTGGAGGCGGTGAAGAAAACCCTCGCATTATGGAAACAATGGCTGGGTTCGGAACCTGGGATGAAATCCATATGCATGGAGGGTTGAAAGTAAAAGGTGACCTTCTAAGTCTCGGACTGGGAACTGGAGTCGATGAATGGGATTCAACACGTCAAGGTGCATTGATTGCAACCACTCAACATCCACGCAGCATTCTTACCTTATTCCAATCCAAACTCAGTAAGATGCACCTCGCTGACGAAAGCGGTCGAAATATTGAGATTAAGTGTAAAGATGGCCCTGCTGTCAAAATGCACGTTGTTGGTAGACCTCAAGCCGAGGAAATCGACTGGATGATGATCGATTCAATTCATGCATCAAAACGCCCTGGAGACTGGGGTTGATGGCGGAAGCATGGATTGAGGCAATCGGTCTCGTTGGAGGATTGATTGGAATTCTTGCTTGGATTCCACAAATACGTAGAGTCTGGGTTGATGGTAAGGAAGAAGGAATTTCTATCCCTACCTTCATCGCTGTAAGTGTATCACTCTCACTATGGCTTGTCTATGGAATCATCGTAGGTTCCATCGCAATGATCATTTCCAATATACTCACGTTATCCTTTATCATAGGGATTACAATAGGCGTATACCGAATTCGCTTGAAGCGAAACGAAGCGTCAGAGAGCTGATTTTGTCGTCTCAATAATGACTGCACCAATCTTGTATGGGTCGCCATTTGATGCTGGTCTGCGGTCTTCAAGGCGACCAACCCATCCATCTGTAGGGACTGTTGCTGGTACACGAATGGATGCTCCACGATCGGATACTCCGTAGGAGAACTGATCGATTGATTGAGTTTCATGCAATCCTGTTAGTCGCATTTCATTGTGAGCACCATAGACATCCATGTGCTTCTTGATGTTCTTTCCAAAGGCTTCACAGATTGTATCGAAGAGTTCCTTTCCGCCAGTATCTCGCATAGGACCGTTTGAAAAGTTTGCATGCATACCTGAACCATTCCAGTCTCCTTGAACTGGTTTTGGATGGTATTCGATGTAATAGCCGTAGGATTCTGTCAATCTATCGAGGAGATAACGGGAAACCCACAATTCGTCGCCTGCTTGCTTTGCTCCTTTTGCAAAGACTTGGAATTCCCATTGCCCGCAAGCAACTTCTTGGTTGATTCCTTCGAAATTGATACCTGCTTCAAGGCAAAGGTCTGCGTGTTCTTCGACGAAAGCTCGTCCGTGAGTGTTCTTTCCACCAACTGAGCAATAGTACAATCCTTGTGGACCGGGATATCCACCCACTGGGAAGCCTACAGGGAGTTGTGTATCGACATCCATGATGAAATATTCTTGCTCATATCCGAACCAGAAATCGTTGTCATCATCATCAATTGTAGCTCGAGCGTTAGATGGGTGTGGTGTACCATCAGGATTGAGGACTTCACACATCACAAGGTATCCGTTGATACGCTGAGGATCTGGAAAAATTGCAACTGGCTTGAGTAGGCAATCGGAATCGCCTCCTTCTGCTTGACGTGTGGAGGAACCATCGAACATCCATTCAGGGCATTCTTCAAGAGTTCCACTGAAGTCATTTCTGACCATAGTCTTACTTCGCATATTCTGTGTCGGTTCATAGCCGTCAAGCCAAATGTATTCCAATTTTGATTTTGTTGACATCAGATGCAAGGTACCGAAGACGGTATATCAATCATTTGTTCACTAATCTTGAATTAATTTGTGCTTAATGAATAAATAATATGATTTTAAATGATTGTTTGGGCAATTATTTTGTTCTTTAATGTGATAAAAATTGTCAATTGCTCGTTTTTTCCGCCGAGATTCTTCAATCGTTCAATGGTTCAATTTGAACCTTGAAAAGTCAATTATTGTTCGCCGCTTCGTCAGATTGAGGTGTAACAAGAACATCTGATTGGGTTCGCTCAATCACCGGTAATTCGGCAATAGAAAGTGAAGGTAATACGTGGACTGTGCATGTGCTTCCACAGGCTGGAGCAAGATAGTCCTCGCCTTGTTCGGAGAGGACGAACCGCACCCCATGGCCTGCAGGGAGGATGGCGTCAATGGCTTGGAATTCCATCAACATTGTAATCGATTCTCCGGGAATCACTGTTTGGGCTTCGTAACCCCCTGCATGGTACCGGACATCCATTGTAGCATGTCCAAGGCGGAGGCCTGTTTCTGAATCTTGCATCTCAACAAAGATTTGACCTCCATCAAATGTAGGAACTGCTGAAAGATGAATAGTGGCGAGACCTGCAATATGGAGATCTTCCGTGTCACTCATTGAAGGACATTCTACGGATAGGGTTTGGCCTCCTCCGACAACCGGGGCGCCCCCTCCAACAAAGGCTCCGTCATTTACGCAGTCTGAAAGTTCCAATGTGAGCCGTTCTACGTCGAGCGGCGGCCATGTTTCTTCAATTCGCCATTGACCATCATTTCGCTGTACTTGGGCGTGCAGTTCGGGTTTTTGTCCAATGTCTTTGAGATAGTATTCCATCCATTCAAACAAGTCTTGCCCCCAGTCCCATCGGGTCATGTTTTGAATTGCTTCTCCGCCATAACCGGATTCCTGGTTGTTGTGTTTCGACCATTGATCTGGATAATTGTGTTCCCATTGTCCCAGCATTCCAGCTACGTCGTAGCCTGCATCGATGTAAGCTTGGTACCAATTTGTTCCAGGAGGGCCTCCAAAGACTTGGTGAGGATCCACATTCCAATCTTGTAACCCTTGTACCCAGTAAATGCTTCCGTTGTACTTTCCGAGAGCCTTGTCAATATGGCTTCGCTCGTCGTAGTAATTATCCATGTAAGGATCAAGTTCCCCTAAGCCATAACGCGTAGGGCCTGCTAAGAACCCTTCAACCACATCAGCGCACATGTTGTCAAGATCGTCCGCATCATAATCGAGAATTGAACCGCCATAATTCGAGTGCATGACTTGACTGCGTGCTTCAGCGCTTCCATTCTTGTAGAGAAGTGGGGCAAGAGCGGTTGTTCCAGAAATAGGAACGATGGTTTTGAGATGTGAACTTCCTTGAGCTGCTGCTTCCCAAGCCGTTGCTCCTTCGTAGGACTTCCCGTAAATGGCTACGTTTCCATTGCTCCAATTTTGAGTTCCAAGCCATTCTACTGCTGCGTGGATTCCTTGCCCTTCACCATCGCCTCTGTAATCAAAACAGCCCGTACTGTCTTCGGTTGCAAAGACTGCAACTTGGGCTAATGCATAGCCATGAGGAACGAAATTATCGTAGATAAATTCACCACGCCCAGCACTCACAACATTTGTTGGTGATGATTCGCTACCTTGTTGTCCATACGAAAAATATGGGCTAATGACGGCAATTACTGGGACTTGATCTCCCAGTTCTGTATTGGAAGGAAGCCAGTAAGACAGATGAACTTCTGCTGTATTTGGCCCACCCTCCCAAGTACCCGAAGTATCAACTTCGATTGTCGCTTCTTGAACAGAAAGTGGTTCGTGCGGTCCGTCTTCAAGAACTCTGGAATACGATCCTGTCCAATTCCATTCTAGTGTATGGCGTTCATAGATGTCGGGATAATTTGAGGAGAGTTCATCGTCTTGTGATACGGTTTCTGGAGAGCCAAAACAACCCGCAAGAAGGACATTCAACAACAATGCAACGAGAAGCGTCGCCTTGATGGTGCGCCCCTGCGTCATGTTCACCCCTCCACATGGTTGCATAAACGGTTTGCGCATCCTCCGTAAACTATGATTGATAGCACCTCTTGGGAGTTACTAATGGAGCCTGCAAGTGTTTGGAAAGAGCGTTGGGAATCTGCAACCCTTCCAATGGCTCGACAATACATGGAGCTCGCTATCCAAAAACAATCACTAGTCTGTTTGGCTGCTGACCGTCCAACAATGAAAGAATTGAATGATTTACTCGATGCTGTTCACCCATCCATTGTTGCATTAAAGACCCATGTAGACATGGTTGATGACTGGACACCTAAGGGATGGGGGGCGTTTTGTAAGAAAGCCAACGATCTCGGACTCCTCATTTTTGAGGACCGAAAGTTTGCTGATATTGGGAAGATTAGTGAGAAGCAGATGCTTGGACTCTACGATATTGCAAGTTGGTCTGATCTTGTAACTGCCCATCTCATCAGCGGCCCGGATATTGTCGATGGTTTGCAAGCTGCATGGGAAGGAAAAGGCCGTATTGGCGGCGTTTTACTTCTTGCTCAGATG
>JABJFP010000302.1 GCA_018662715.1 Methanobacteriota archaeon
AAGGGGCACCCGGAGGAGCGGGATGCAACGCGTGACAGCTGGACGCTGGTGGACTGGATGAATCACGTGGCAGATAGGGCAGCTGATGCTGAGTACGGAAAGCCTGATGGCGAGGATGCACCGGGGTGCCTGCGGCACCAAGGGCGATGGAGGCTGGAATGGAAAGGTATGCGGGTCACTTCAGTGACAAACGACGCCTTAAACTGGATTCAGGAGGAGATTCCGTGGCGCGAGCTGCTGCGGGAGCAGGGCTGCGATCCATCTGGGCTTGACGTACAAGCGACAAAAGTAGCAACAGGGTATACGGGCGTGGCCGTAAAAAGAGCGCAGAATGTGAGGATGATGTGGGACAGGTGCCCTCTGAGGGCAAATATGTGGCATTGGCGACAGAGGCCGCGGCCGCGGCGAATGGGGGCATTGTGGCAGTATCATGACGAACCGACGGCCTTGTGCCAGTTGTGCTCAGCTCAGGCCTTGGAAGATGTGCGACATATCCTTGAATGTTGTGAAAATGATACCTACAAAGAGATACGGACGAGGTGGTATGAGCGACTACGGGACAGTGCAACGGAGCTGACGCCAGTGCTGTGGGATGCGATCCGCTCTGGGCTGATTTGCGTGCGGGGCAATCTGCAGACGAGCACAGGCGCGGCCGTGGAGGCGTGGCACGCGGCGACTGGGAAGATCTCGATATTGTGGACCGAGGCGGCGCTGGGAGCTGGGATAGGAAGGCCGGAGTATGACAGGTGGCTGCGACGGTTTGGCAAAGAGGTGCGTACGGAGCTGTGGTGGCCACTGATGAAGACGAGGCGAGAGCAGCGGGAGGCGGCTGGCGCTCGGAGTGAGGACGACGGTGGTGACGAGTCGCCTGGCGAGGACGACGCGTCCGTTGACGCGCCGTACTGATTTTAGTTTGCGGTGTCGTGGGCAGCAGCGGCGTGTGCGACATTTGAAATGCGAGTTGGCCTGATGATGGCTAGTGAGTGGCTATAATTGGCAGCTTTCTTGCAATTATGAAGTTTTTTACTTGCGGTATTCTGCGAAACGAGGGGAAGTCGAGGTGAGTCGCCCTCCTTGATGGCTATAAAAGTACTCGTGGAGACTGGGTATCTTGAGGTTGTTTCTGTGATTGACCGAAAAGCCGGAATGTGAGCGATTTGTGCGTCCGGTGGTTACACCACCGCCCCCCCCCTTTTTATTTATTTTTCCGCACCCGGAAGTCCCTGCCCCTTTTGTGCAATTTGATGGCCCTGCCTGTGCTTTTAAGCAGAACTAGGAAATACCAATGCCGATACCATCACAGCGACAGCTACCGCAAATCTCTCCAGTTGGCAAACCAGCTCAGTAGACAAAATCCGCAACCTCATGAAATATGTTGTCATACTGAGATTTCTCCTCTGCAAAACAAGAACCGGGCTGCTGGGCAAACCGATCTCTTGCGATCACAAACGCATACTGCGCTTGGACTATTGAACTTCTGATCTTCGGCAACGGCACATCTATCGAAGTATGTATAAGCCAGGAAAAACCGGTTATACCATGCAGCGCTTGTCCTGGCAGACTTCTCATTGACATGTATGGAAATAGGCATGGAAGTCAAGCTGCTCGATAGAAGTCACGATGTACCCGCTATAGTACTGAGCATGATAGGATACTTACAACTACACGCTAGAGCGGCAGTTCGCCGGCATACACGGCACCATGGGCAATCCAATCGCATTTCCAGTACAACTATGGGCCGTGGCATATAGTGGGGAATACAATAATGCTGTTTTTCCTTCATGAACACCAAGAGAACAACGCTAGAATCTTTATTCAGTGCCACTCTAGGGTTATTATTCACTCAATATCAGAAAAAGCCGCTGTGAACAACAGAAAATGGACGTTTATGTCCAGTTTCCTAAAATTCTTTCGCCTATGGACAAGTTTCTGGGGGAGTTCTCTCATTCTTAGATCGACAAGCTCTTGTCATCGGAATAGAATACTCAAACCAAAATTACATCGGTCAATCACAATAACAAAGGGCGTTGCAATGTAACTACAACACGACACTCATATTCCCTAGATCATACGCAAGTGCAAATAATGTGCCAATAACACAATCTCGTAGTCACTTTTGCTTGGTGGTTGTCATAGGGCCACTATATCTTCAATTCGATTCGTACCGGCCGTAACTAACGATTCCATGTTCTATCCGTTGGGTAAACTCTCATGAATACAAATAACTCACATCCCAACGAGAGAACAGAACGCCAAACCAGAGAACGAAAGAAGAAAACTAAATGTACACGAAAGCATCTCCAGAGATACCAGGCAAATAATTTTCCCTCAGCACATGTTCTGGACTCAGCTTCAACAGTATACTCAGGAGGCAGTAGTGCGCTTATGACAGAAACTGGAACGCTATTATCATCGGCAACTAATGTGAAGCGTGCCCTGTGCAGTCGGTGGAAGTTTGCCTGCATCCATTGAGAGTAAAATGTGAGGTATCAAGGGCAATTTTCCGCCACTGGTGGCGGGTAAAAGTAGCCGTATCAATTCTTGGGTAGTAACAGATACACCTGGGATAGTTGGAAAGCTTTGACAGCGATAGCAAGACCCAGTGCAGGTGCAGGCGTGGAAGGTCGCCTGCATCCATTGAGAGCAAAATGTGAGGTATCAAGCGCAATTTTCCGCCACTGGTGGCGGGTAAAAGTAGCCGTATCAATTCTTGGGTAGTAAC
>JABJFP010000132.1 GCA_018662715.1 Methanobacteriota archaeon
AGTGGCCCGTAGAGGGCGTTACCGGAGAGTGCAGGGTCAAGAGCAACTGCGTTTCCACCGGATGCGCCGAGTGCGGCCCATCCTCCACCGAGGTTGAGGCTGTTGTTGAGGTATCCGCCGTTCAATGGGTCTTCAGCTCCAAAGGTGGTGTTGACAAACAGAGAAGCAGTCATTTCGCCAGACCCTCCGAGGAGAATCATTGGTAGGGGGGTGACATCTCCGAACCAGGATGCGACCCAGCCATACACCGAATCATAGGTTGCTTGGTCCATCCCGTAGGTGGTCATTGCAGCTGCATCGTCCATGGCGAGGAAGTTAGCCACGCCGTATTCTGTGCCGGCATCATTCACTTCGAGAAGACCTGTGATGACATCATCGCCGTCTCCAAGGAGCATGACAGTAGCGCTCACTTCGTCCATAGTGATTCCGAGGTAGCCGAGACGTGTTGAGACGTTGACTGCCATTCCGGTGGTGTCGCCCATTCCAAGTGATGCATCGCCACCACCAAAGGTAGTTCCAAAGTTACCTCCGATTCCATAGCACATGGCCCAATCGTTAGCAATGGTGGTTGCATTGTCAGCCCCCACGTAATTCCAAATTGAAGCACGTATTGTTGCATTTTCTAGGGTTGTTGGAAATGCTTGACAATGTCCAGAGAAAACCATCGTACCTACGTCACTGAGCAATGAAACGTCTTCAAGAGAGCCCGGCATGACGGCGTCGTTGAAGGCGTAGGTCAAATTTGTGAACGAAGCAGAACCGCCTGTGGCAGTCGTGTAGTTCACCATCATGGATCCGTTGTTCATACCGCTCAGGTTCATTGCAGCAAAAAAGGCATTGAAACCGGTCGTGGTGTTGTGGAAGAAGGAGTTGCCAATACCAGCACTGGCCATGGCTTCTGTACCTCCAGCAGTTGTGACATCAGCTACGGTACCTGCATAAAGTGCTGACATTGCTTGAGATGCAGCAACACCTGCACCAAGGGATTCAAGATCTTTGCCAAGCATGCCCGCAGTAAATGCGGCTTTTGTGGTATCCATGATTCCATTGATGGCCAATCCTGTTGCTCCAATAACTTGGGTCTGGAAGGCGATGTTGAGTTGGGTGACTTTGGTGTCGCAAGGGACCTCACTGTCAGCATTGCATTCAAAGGTCTTCACAGAGTTGTAGGTAAGTGTGCCTGCAGCCTCGTCATATGAGTTGATGGTTTTTGTTGTGGTGATGTCGTAGGTCACCGGTCCGACCTCAGTGTAGGTTGGTGTAGCCCCTGCCATGACTTCTGGAAGGTTGTTTACGGACCAACCGTAGAAATCACGTTGTGACGTTGAGGAAGCCCAATCGTCATCTGCAGTTTCACAATCATCATCGTAACAGGCTGTATCTTTAGGGAAGGTTTCGAAGTTATCATCCACTGCGCCTTCAACTGCACCTGTTGATAGAGGGCTCAGAGCGGCTACATTGAGAAGAATCAGTATGATTCCGGCGATTAACATGTTTTTGGGCGACGTGGTGGTTACCATAGGCCATGCGACGACATGTGGAGGTTATAATATTACAACCTACAAAATCCCAATTTGGGCAAAAATCATCATTTATTGCGGCTAACGATAGCCGATTTTGTGCATTATCCGTAAATATGAATGCTTCTTGAATGCTACAAAGTATAACAAGTAGGCGTAGGGTTTAAATAGGGAAGGTGCTACTTGATAAATTACCTGCGAGGGATTATCATGAGGGGCGACACTTTCCTAAACCGAAATGTGGCACAACAGCCCCTCTGTAAACGCCGATGATCAATTGGCTCTCGCATACTGTAGGATTGCGGTTACCCCCTATAGGGCCGCCGCTGTCTTGCATCAAACCGCATGGAGGTATGGTGTAGCGGATAGCATCAGGGATTTCGAATCCTTGGACCCCGGTTCAAATCCGGGTACCTCTGCCGGTTTGTGCTCAATGGGGCATGGTGTAATGGAGAGCATGTTCGGCTGCGGACCGTTCGATCCGGGTTCGACTCCCGGTGTCCCAACCTCTCAAATGCACGGAGGTGCATAATCTCAACAAAGGAAGTGAATAACATGGAATATAATGAAAAAAACATAAAAACGAATGAACAAAAAAATGCGGCGTGGTTTCTGAACCAAGGATATCTTAGCCCTGAAGAAATGATTGACTATGATGATAACCTCGACCATATTGAATCCTTCATTCAAATCTTTGCTGCTTACAATCAGCACAACACTGCCTCCGGAGCAGCATGGGATACGTGGCCCGATTGGGAGTTGTGCCTCACGTCAATGGACAGCGACCTCCATTTTGTGGACCCAGGGAGGGACCCACCTGAAACCGTCGCTCAAAGAGAGCATTGGCTTGCAGTCACACAACTCATACACGAGCATGAAGCAGTATCTTACGAGGGTTATACGATAACCATTCAGGGAAAACACGGCCATACCTTTGCATTTGATTTCTGCTTGGAAATTGAAGCATGGGGGGCTCCAGGGACGTACGCAGAGTACAAAGCTAGACTTGAGGCGAATGCAAAGAAACCCAAAGCATGGATGTGGAGAAGGGAAGGTTACGCTTTTGAAGACCAAATTGGTCATTCACTCGGCCCGTGGTGGTATTGTCCCGATTATATCCCCGTTTACGGAGGGAGGAGAACCATCCACACCCCAGACAGCAGTTTCTGTGTTTGGGGCAAGGGAGATACATTTCCTTCAGCACTCCTTTCAGCCATTCATCTTTGCATTGACGATTTTCACATTTGGCAAATCCAATACAAAGAGGCCGAATCAACAGCCGAATACATCCAAAAGATCGAGCAAGAATACCCTTCGGGCAGACCTGAAGATTACTATTACCTATGAGGTGAAACATATGAAACAAAACGAAAATAAAAACATAAACTGGATAACGATGATGACGATGTTCATGGAATTCATGACATTACAGAACGAATACAACGCCCACAGAATCAAAGAATACAAGGAATGGGAAGACAAAGATTGCATGTGTGACCTTTGCAACCAGGCCATCATTCAATCTTCTGAGGAATTAGACCCGAACTTTGGTGAGGACTTCAGGGGGGAGTGGGAATGATGTCAGGGTGGAAACCAAATCCAACAGCCCCGCTGTGGTATTCAGGAGGAAGCCATGAACCCTCAGGGCCGTTCTTTTCTGACCTCAATATTGAGCATGTCAAACAGCAAGGGCCATCATGTGTTGCAACGACGTTGTCGATGGTTGCGAATTCAACGGGAGCGAACACAACTCCAGAGGACTTCAAAGAAGTCACAAATTCTCAGGCTCCACACACTTGGTCGGAAGCACTGAAACCCTACGGCTTGCAACTCGCCTATTGTAACAGTGATTTGAGAAGACTTGGATATTTCATTGATGAGTTAGTCGAATACGACGACCTGTTCTTACTAAGCTTCTTTTCAAAGGACCCACCGAGCGACCCACTGCCAAGCGGAAAACTCTGTACGGCCCACATCATTACACTGCACAAGGATACCATTTACGATACGGCAAAGGACAAACATGCAGGGGGAGTATGCTCTGCAGATGATTATTCAAGGCTTGAAAGACAGACGAAGAGAATCTTCAGAGTCGTTCCGCTGTACTATCCGAGGTGTCTCTGATGAGCATGGCTGCTCAGAGAGCAAACGGGACAAGGTTCGGAACCTGTCTTGCATACGGTCCACCACTGGAGATTGGACTGCCAATCAACGTCAATCCAAACAGACCACTGGTCATGGCTCACCCCGCTGCTGCCATGCATTACCACGCCAGTTTTGGTTTGCTTGAGGATACCCAACATCCCTTTATCCAATTCATGGTGGATTTGGGAGACTATGCTCCTACTTCGTGGTCCGTTAACGCTAATGAATCAGGAACGGCTACGTTCCAGAGGCTACCCGATACCATGAATGGACATGAAGTCTACAGAAAAACCAGTTTGAGCACACCTCACTGGCAAGTCCATGCGGGCTGCAAAGAAGCCCTTGAGACCCTCACAAACATGCCTCCAATCGACATTCTCTACTTGGATTGGTTGTCATGGCTTCCTTTCCAAAGGGAAGATGGCGATGGCGACTTCA
>JABJFP010000133.1 GCA_018662715.1 Methanobacteriota archaeon
CCAGGGACCTTTTCACCGTATTGAGGGTCCATGAAGCTGAGCGTAGGGATGCCTAATGCGTCAGGATGTTGATGGTCGTCGCCTACATATGCAGTGATATTGTATTGCATGGTTCCGTCCCCGTTTTCTCCCGTGCAAGAGGTCGTGCCATTGACCATGCCGAGGGCTCCACCAAGAGTCTGTGCGCGGGATTTCAACGTAGAATTCCCGATGTAGATACTTTGGAGTTGCAGGTCACGGTCCCCAACCATGTCCAACAAGACGAACGATTCCATGGTGTCAATTTCATCGTCGGATAAATTATCTGCCCAAGCTTCAGCGCCCAAGGTATAGTTGTCGTTTTGGTCTTCAGCGTCATTCCAAAACAGAGTGATGTCTTGGGTGAGGTTCATCGCAGGAATGATCCGAGCGAGTTCAATCAAGATTGCAGCTCCACTTGCAGCATCATTTGCTCCAGGGACCGGTAAGGATTGATTTGAGACATTCAAGTCCTTGTCCGCAACATTTCGGCTGTCGTAATGAGCAGAGATTACAATTCTCCCTCGTTCTTCATCACCTGTTCCGTTCAATGTTCCAAAGAGATTCGTGAGGTTCATCCCATGGCTCACATGCTGTTGGGTGTGGACTTCCCAACCCCAAGCAGTAATATTTTCCTCCACTGCTGCTCGGAAATGAGCGGAAGGCTCTGAGCCAGGGATGCGATCTCCAAGCGAAACTTGCCACCCAACGGAGTTATTTGCGTTCGTACCATTGAATACTAGATCTTCAGATATGTCGCACAGTGCAGGTTGTCCATCTTCTCCGCCCCATTGGTTTTCATTTTGGGACGAAACCGACGCACTGAGGGTCATCAGTGCTAGGACCAAGCACAGCCATGTTCCCGTTGCTCTCGGCGAGGATCTACTCGTCATATTGATGCCTTGACCACGGACTCTTAAATACCTCCTTTCAAGTGGCTAAATTGTGAATCGGTCCTGCGATTCATAAACGTGATTTTTATGTCGGAACGACGCTCCACTCCCGCCCTCGTATTCGTTGCTCTTCTGCTCATCACAAGCATGGGCCCAATTGCGATTACTGCCATGGCGGATTCAACAGAGGATCCGGCTGTTTCACCTCCGTCACAATCGAGCGGTGAAATCATTGGCGATCTTGAGGATTTCAACCCCAGTGAAGGAAGTGAGTATCTGTTTATTCACGAAGACCAGCCTGTTGTTTCGGCTACACAATTCATGCGACAGGCATGGATTGACGCCGGTCGGCCTGGCGTGGACGACATGGTCGTTGACACGACCAGTGGGCGAACCGCAGCGCGCGCATGCACTCCACGAACTGTAGGAGATACACTTACCGTCTCAATTTCGGGCGGTCAAATTGATGCCTATGTCGCCAAAACTACGAACAGCGTAGCATTCATCGTACAAAGCGGACGGACATTATCCTCCACAGTCCTCAACAACCTTGCTAGCACATGGGACACGACCATCTATCCAACCATGACCACTTATTACGGCAAGGATTACCAAGACGGCCGAGGACTTGCGCCTCCAGATGTAGACAACAACTGCCAAGTTCAGATTATCATCTATGATATTGACGGGGCTTACAACACAGGCGGATATTTCGCCCCCTCATTCTCTAGCTCCAGCGAATCTCTCTATGTGGATTACGCCGACATCACACTTGCTTGGGGTAAATCGATTCTTGCCCACGAACTTGAACACCTGCTTCACAATGCTTTGGACCCTTACGAAAACTTGTGGATTGACGAAGGAAATGCCGATGTTGCGATTTACCTCTGTTTCGGAGCAGATTCAACCCTAACAGGGCACGTCAATGCTTGGACTGCAAATCCTGAGCAATCTGTTCGTTGGTGGAATCAACGAATTGCAGATTACGGTGCGGGATACATGTTTACGATGTACCTTGCAGAACATCTTGGTGGCGGGCCTGCCGTTCGCCAACTCGTTCAAGATTCTGCAACCGGGGGTCAAGGCGTTGAGAACCTCGCCCTATCTCCGCAATCAGGTCCGGTTGGTGCTGTTGGTACGACAATGAGTCAAATTTTTGCAAACTTCAGCATCGCTGCGACTCTTGACTCGGACCAAGGAATCTACGGCTATCCCAACTTGGATTTGAACGCTATATGCTCCGGAGGTCTCTTTTGCCGAGCTCAACCCACCGAAATTAACAGCGATTGGAGTACACCATGGTCCTCTACAGGAAATACCCTCGAAGGATGGGGAATGCGTTCGTTCAAATTCACGCCTGGCGGGGCATCTCCTGCTCCGTTAACACTGCGTCTTACTGCAGACGTATCGCAATTTAACGGCGTTGTTGTTTCCAAGGCCACCTCGGATGGTCTCTGGTCTGTCACAGATCTTAATTTCAACAACAGGGTCGCAACAGGTCTTATTCCCGGATTTGGTAATCTCACCGATGAGGTTTGGGTTATCACTTGGTATGAGAGTACGATTGCAGACTGTGACTACACTTCCTGCGGCCCCTCTTATCCAACAGGAACTGTTGACGTAGAGGCTGCCCGAATCACTTCTCCAGCTACTCTCTCCTTGAACACGACCACTCTCGGGGACCGTGATGGAGACGGAAGTGATGATACAGTACAGATTGATTACGGCGTGTTATCAAATGCGTTCTTTGAGGATTTGGATGTTGAAATCACAGTGTCGGACAGTTCTGGAGCGCTCGTTGATATGACGACCGACAGGATTGCTGCAGGTGGTGGTTCCATCGTTGATAGTAGTGTTTACTTCACCGCTCCACTCAATGGAATGTACTCCTTTTCAATGGTCATGAAAGACATGCTTGGCTCTGTAGTTGATACCTTGCAAACCTCGCCACAATCACTCAACAACATGCAGCCAGTTGCTAACGGGACCCTTTCTCTTACCGATGTTCAGACTTGGGAGAACCTCCAATTCCAAGGCGATGGTTTTGATGCATGGGGCCTCTCATTAGACAACAATACTCTACCCTATCTTGACGCTCCAATAGCCTATGCTTGGGACTTCGGAGATAATGTGACCTCGAATCTGAAATCACCGCTGCGCTCCTATGCAAGCGTTGGTTCGTTTAACGCTACACTGCGGGTCATGGACCAAGGTGGCAGTTGGTCTGAAACCGAAATACATCCAGTCAACGTAACCGATTCAACAGACCCTTTCCCTGTGATCACCGTCAACAATATCGTGATTGAGGATGAAATCTCCCTTCTAACAAATCAAAGAATTTTGTTTTCCGCAGGACGCACGACCGATAACGTTCCTTTGGACTATCTCGATTTCCATTGGGATTGGGGTGACGGGACCAGTGACTCCGGTCTAGGGGTTTATTCTCAACAACATGAATGGGGCGATATTGAAGGTGAAAACATCACTTACGACCTCATTCTCACCGTTTTTGACGGCAATAATAACGGAACGAAAATAATCAAGGTGAACATCAACAACCGTCTTCCCGTCCAAATTTATTCAGAGACGATGATGACCATGACCTACACGAATCTTGTTATGCCAGACGTCTTTATTGACGATGATGGAACGATTGAAGCGTACGATTGGACCTTCACAGATGGAGTGCGCATCGCTCCGGGTATTCCTCAACGTGGTGACGATTACTCGACCGTTTCCAGCAGCCTATCAAATCCAATCGTTTCATGGGATGTTCCTGGTAACAAGACCTTGATGCTCACCGTTACTGACGATGACGGAAGTGAAATGACCACAATGCTCAATGTGATTGTTTTGAATCAACTTCCGGTTGCTTCATTTGATGTCATTACCTCCTCCACTCTTGGCTCTCAATCTATTGATTTCAGAGAACAAGACGGTGAAGTGGATGAACCCTACACCTTTGACGGACGGGACAGCACTGACCCGGACGGCACTGTCGGGGACTCAACCGATTTAGTTTACAATTGGACGTTTTCTGACGGAACTTTCGGAGAGCGCCCTCAAGTAACTCACGCCTTCACTGAACCTGGTATCCACTCAGTAACGCTCGTTGTCATCGATGAGCGTGGTGAGAGCAGTTTCCCAAGAACGATGACCGTGCGAATCATCAATCCTCTTCCGATTATTCAAGTTCGGATCCTCGACGGTTGGATTGACGACCAGAAAATCACTTCTTCAACTTCCTTCCCTGAAGGAAGTGTCCCTGATGGATGGTCTCACACCTTTAACGAGGAGGACCACGTTGTGACTGCTCCTGGAGATATGCTGTATTTTGACTCAGCAGGCACCCGTGACGGCGACCGCCGCTTTGAAGGCCGCTATGTTCCCTTTGAGGCAGCCTCGCCCGACTGGAACGGTTTGGTGCAGTACACCTGGGATTTTGGAGATGCAACGCCGCTTGAGCACGATGCAAGTCCTTGGCACGCTTACATTTTGCCGGGGACCTACCATGTTACGCTCACGGTACGGGATGCGTTTGGAACTGGAGATGTAACTCGCATGACCTTTACCGTCGTTGTGAATTCACCTCCGGAGATTTACGAAATTTTCACTCCTGAGGAAATCATCGCAGGGGATTCTTACAGTTTCAATGCAAATGTATCAAACATGCAAGAAGATATGGAACTTGAAATCTATCGTGACTTGGACGTTGAAGACGGCTCAATTTACGAGCGGGATGAGCGTATTCAAACAGAGCTCGTTGTTCGTTGGGACTTTGACCTTGAACTTGATGAAAACGAGAACGGAAATGCCGGTGACGATTGGGTTGACCCCACTGCTGGGTACAAAATTCGTGCCAGCCATTCGTGGGAGTTTACTGGATATTATGACCTCAAGGTAGAGGTTTGCGATGGCCTTGGCCAGTGTAAATCCATGACGAAAGAGGTAGAAGTCGTGCCCGAACCCGAAGGCCCCCCCTCCCTTTCCGACTTTACGGCAGATGAATGGAAATCCTGGGTCGCTGACGCAGGTTCTGAATTGGCTACCTTCATTGGACTCATCGCAGTTGCGTTGATTCTTGGCTGGCTGGTGATGCGTGAGCCAAGTTCTCTTGAGGAAGAAGCTAAGGAAGCCGCCGAGACCTATTCGGATGTAGAAATGGTCGAGTCCCAGGGTGGACTCCTAGGGATGGACCATCACCTGCCGCCACCAGCACCTAAAATCCTATCAAAAGATGAGCGACGAAGCGATGACAGCGGTTACATCCGTCCACTTCGTCGTCGTTGAGCCGGCATGACCTAAAACCTCCGAGGTACAAAAGAGAACGGTGGAGCAATGCGAGTTAGCACATTTCTTGTTTCTCTTTTACTCCTTTTCCCCTTGATTTCAAGTGGCTCACCTCTTCAATTTGAGGCTCAGGCAGCAACCAACTGTACGGGTGAGATTCAACCCATTGTCTGGAATGAAACCGTTGAACGGCAAGCCCTTGTCCCTTTCAATGGGTATGGTGGTTGGGAATTCGATGAGATGAGGGATGGTGGTGAAATGGCCTCGGACGGACAGGAAAAAGAATTCGGGGATGACATTGACCCAGATTTACATCCCGAAGAAAGTTGGATGTACAATCCCATGTGGCCTCTTCCTGTGCTCGAGCCGTTGTCAACGGATCATTACACCACACTTCTTGTTGGGAATGACAGTGCAGGAGTACTTCGTTTCAATCTTTCAAGTCAGCATAGAACAACATTTTGCATAACACTGCAAACTGTTGTTGACAACACGTCATCTCCTGCAGTAGCGGACGTCTATCTTTTGACAACCTCGCAATATGAGATGTACCAGGAATCCTATCGCAGTAACCATTTCTACTCGTGGATGGGTGAAGTTGAAGAGGTATTGAGTGACCTTTCTCCGGAATGGAGGAGTTTCAATCCAGCTGGCTGGAATACGTATCGTGATGTTCATCAATACGAAAATACCGATGAAGTGACCTTTTCTGTTTCTTTGGATGGCCCTGAAGTTTATGATTCTCTTTTCGATTCAGATTCTTATCAGGACTTCTATCTGGTGATTGATACGTGGGATAATTCCCACGACCGTGATGCTGACCCGCTTGATGAAGTCGTGGTTGCTGATGTGACCGTGATTACGGAAGAGCGAACATTTGTTCTCCCACCATGGACCGTACCATTGCTATTCTTTGCAATGATTGCGGCTCTCGTTGTTGTTCCTTTCATTCTCAACAGCCGATACATGAATGCAGGCAACGACGGAGAGAGTGGTACTGCTTCAATGGAAACCGTACCGATGCTTGAACAGATGCCGGTTGACAGCGTGCCGCCGCCATCGGAATAAGGCTCAGTATTCCATGAGGGTCCAAGCACTCTTGAGGTCCTTGATATTCACAAGGCCTTTGTTTGAGAGTTTGAATTCACTGCGCAAGGTTGCATAGACCAGTGATTGTCCGAGTACAGGTGCATGGAGTCGAGCCCAATCTCCGCCGTTTCCGAGGGCCATCATTGAGAAATTATGCTTTGAACCACGCAGTTCATGACATGCTTCAACGATTTGAAGAGCATCTTGGTGGTCGTTTACGGTCCCGCAGAACTTGAACATCTCGCCTTCAATGGAATGAGTTTCAACGAGTTCAATGAGTTCAGATGCGCTTGGGGTGGATTCAATGTTGTGCATGGAGGAAACGATACCAACTTTGGCGGCGGAGGCCATATCCAAAATCTCCTTTCGTTGCCCTTCCTCAATCGATAACTCAACATCAATGGTGGTGACGCCAGATTCAATGGCCTTCTTCATGATTGCAAGTCGTTCATCTTCGGTTCCGGGGAAGTGTCCACCTTCATTGAGGGGGCGGACGGTGAAGATGACTGGGAGTGGGATGCTTTCTTTGAGGGATGTGATTGAATCGTCAGCATTGACCTCTGTGGCCTCAAGGACGTGCCACTGGTCTTCCGGTGGTAGTACGTGTCGGCTTTCCCCGTTCTCGTCCTCCACGGGCTCGTGAGCGGGTTTCTTGAGGTAAAGGCGGTCAAAGCGCACCTCAACCATATCGGCGCCAGCAATGTTTGCTCGGGCGGCTTCATCAGCCATTTCTTTGACGGTTGTTCCTTCAAGGGACACACAGATGTTAGGGCCAGTCATGACCTGCCCACTTGTGTCCTCTTCTTAACGCTCACGCCGCTCGCCTTCCGAGCGGGATGTATTCAATTCGGAAAGTTCGATGCATTTTTCATGTCGTTTTGAAGAATGAAATTCATCGTGATTTCAGTACCTTGCCGGCGAAGTTTATCGTCGTTCAATGCCATGTTTTGGAGGCATTGATAGGGGTATGTTTAAACACCGTGGAGGGAATTAGAAATTGAATGGGGGGGAGTGAAAAAACTCATGACGAAATCGGGCCGCAGCCCACTTTTTTTCATTGAATATTTCACTCTCGTAAACTGCACGAAAACCTGCAATCTCTTTCCCAACCGGTGATGACAATGGATGAATCATATGACGCAGCAAGTATTCAGGTCCTTGAAGGCCTTGAAGCAGTACGAAAACGACCGGGCATGTATCTTGGAGATCCGCACGACGGATCCGCCCTTCACCACTGCATTTGGGAAGTCGTTGACAATTCGGTCGACGAGCACCTAGCGGGGTACAACAACGTCGTTGAAGTCTCCCTCAACCCTGGCGGCTCCCTTTCCGTCCGAGACTATGGTCGAGGGATACCCGTGGACCTTCACGAAGAATTCGGCATTTCTGCTGCCGAAGTCATCATGACGAAACTTCACGCAGGTGGGAAATTTGACAACAGCTCCTACAAAGTTAGCGGTGGCCTTCACGGCGTGGGAGTTTCTGCTGTCAATGCTGTTTCAGAATGGATGGAAGTAACCATTCACCGAGACGGAAACATTTACCGTCAACGATTTGAAGCAGGAGTCCGTGTCACTGAATTGGAAACCATAGGCACCTGCGAGGATACCGGGACCACTATTTCGTTCAAGCCGGACAGTTCAATTTTCACCAACATCACTGAATTCGACTTTGACCAAGTTGATACTAGGCTCAAAGAAACATCATTCCTCAACGCAGGACTGAAAATCATCATATCTGATGACCGTGGTGAAGACCAACACGTTAGCGAACACCTCTATGAGGGGGGTCTTGCAGAATTTGTGCGACAAATCAACAGCCGGCGCGTCCCAATGCATGAAGACGTCATCGTCATTAACGGAGAAAAGGAAATTGAAATTGGCCCTGTAACGGTTGAACTTGCACTCCAGTGGTCTGATGCATTCAGTGAAAGCATCCTTTGCTACACCAACATCATCCGAAACAAAGACGGCGGCACTCACATGACCGGTTTGCGTGGCGCACTCACAAGCAGTGTGAACGGCTATGCAAAGAAAAACAAGTTACTCAAAGGTGACGCACTTTCAGGCGATGACGTCCGAGAAGGTCTTGCAGCTGTCGTCAGTATCAAACACCCTGACCCTTCCTTTTCATCACAAACCAAAGACAAACTTGTCAGTAGCGAAGTTACGGGCATTGTTCAAACCGTAGTCTATGAGAAATTGAATGAATTCTTTGAAGAAAACCCCTCTGTGGCAAAGACGATTGTCAACAAGGCCCTTCTGGCTTCTAAGGCGCGAGAAGCTGCTCGCAAAGCAAGAGACTTGACTCGTAGAAAGGGTGTCCTCGAGGGAGGAGGTCTCCCGGGGAAACTCGCAGACTGTCAATCAAAGGACCCCAAAGAGTGTGAAATTTACCTTGTTGAAGGTGACTCTGCTGGTGGTTCTGCAAAGACTGGAAGAGATCGACGTACACAGGCGATTTTACCTCTCCGTGGAAAAATTTTGAACGTTGAGCGTCAAATGCACAACATCGCAAAAGTATTCCAGAACAACGAAATTCAAACCATGATCCGTGCATTCGGAGCGGGCGTCGGGAATAATTCAGAGGATGAAGGGTCATTTGATACATCGAAACTCCGTTATCATCGCCTCATTATCATGACTGACGCTGACATTGACGGTGCTCACATCCGGACCTTGATGCTCACCTTCCTGTGGCGCTTCATGCGCCCTGCGATTACCGAAGGTCACGTTTTCATCGCCCAACCCCCACTCTATCAGGTGTCAAAGGGGAAGATGTCTCGATATGCCTTTAGTGATGAAGAGCGAGACGAATTTATTGAAGACTTGAAGGGAGATAATCCGAACGCGAAGATTGGTGTTCAGCGATACAAGGGTCTTGGTGAAATGAATCCAGAACAGCTTTGGGAGACTACCATGGACCCGGAAACCCGTACAATGTTACGAGTGACGGTTAAGGAAGCGGAAGAAACAGACCGTATGTTTGAAACGCTCATGGGCGAGGATGTCCCTGAGCGTAGAGCGTTTATTGAGCGCTATGCGAAGGAGGTGACCAACCTTGACATCTGAAGATGAAAACATAGAAGAGCAAGACGACGAAACCATTGCACCAGGCGGCAATGTCCTCAACCACCCATTGAATACCGAAATGAAAAACTCCTACATCAATTATGCTATGTCTGTCATCATTGGCCGTGCACTACCAGATGCACGGGACGGATTGAAACCTGTTCACCGACGTGTCCTCTACGGGATGTACGAGGGCGGGCATACCTCGGATAAGA
>JABJFP010000134.1 GCA_018662715.1 Methanobacteriota archaeon
AACGTGAGGGAAAGCAACTGTTCTGCGTTTGGTTCTGCACTGAGTAAGGTCAAAGTGGAATCAGCAGATACCGGGAAAGAGCCCACATTCGCCAAAGAGGTGCCGTAAAGGAAGTAAGCGTTGTTTTCTCCAGTTACTACAAGGTCAGAGTAACCGTTAGCATCCCAGTCAATGATTTGAACCGACGATACACTTTCAACCAGGGAATTGAGCATCATCCTATCTTGAATTACGAACTCTTCGCTGGACACAGCGGAGCCGTTCCATTCAATTCCTGTAATATCTCCGTTCTCCTCTCCCAGAATGAGCATTCGTTGGTCATCGGGTAGGAACGAAGCGTTTGAGGCCGCAAATGGAGAGATGCCAACGGCAGTTGATGTGAATCCTGAGGTGCTGTTTTGGAGGTAGGCCATTCGTATATCATTTCCAATTTGGGGAGTAAGTGGGTCGTTAACCGAGCCGTATTCGTCCAGGTGAAGAACACCGGTGGCTGAGGGCGTAGCGAGGAACAAGAGGGTGTCACTGAGGAGTTCTGCATGCAAAATTCCGTTTTTGAAATCAATGGATGGTACGTACCATTTGGCTTGGTAGGTAAGGTTCCCTGGATACTCTTCGAAGGTATTGAAGCGTATCACTTCGGATGCTGTGTTAAACAAATACATTGCATCACTTGTTTTGACGGCAAGCGCACATCCTGTGATCATTGATGTAATGGGTTGTTCCATTCCGTTTTCATCAACCTCAAAGCAAGCATAGGATTGTATGAGTTCACCGGTTAAAGCATCAACAGTCCAAACCCAAGGGCCACTGGTGAACGTGAGTACATCGTCGGATGTTGCCATTCTTAGCCTTGAGTCTGGCTCATTGAGAGAATGGTTGTGCGTCATTGTCCAGACAGGCTCTTCCATTCCCGAAGATACGCTCCATGCTGAAACGGTTACGTTCATGCCGACATCTTCACGAATGAGGGTAGCAGTAACGAAACCATCATCACCCCAAGCCCCCAAATAATCTCCATCAATGGTATCCTGTTGGTCCATTTCAAACGGTACAGGGTCGAAGTCAAGAAGTGCGACGTGGGCAAGAGGGATTGTACTGTACAGGAGAGCAAGAGTCAATACAACCATCATTCCGTATTTGATGATGTAATCCTTCTTGTATTTCGCAAGCAGGATAATCAATGCGGTGAACATGAAAATCGCAAAGAGTTCTATGGCGACATATCGAACCTGACTTGCTCCTGATGAGCCAAATGCTTTGAGTTCACCAACGTCATAATACGGGCGGATGAAACTGGCTAAGGCGATGGTTACAACGAACATACCGGCCATCGCCGTCATCCCAACCCACTGTTCTTTGAGGAGCTCAACAAGGGTATCTTCCTTTCTGAGTTCGTCCTCAACTTGCGCGAACCGTTCGCTTTGGCGAGGCGAGCCCTTCACATTAGCCTCATCGGTCATGACTCTGCGAGGTCTCTCTCTCATATCAGCCTCGCGTTTGTAGGACACACAAGAAGCCGAAGGAAAGAGGCTATGGAAGACAACCGACTGCAAGGACCATGGTGGGCCAAATACCGGTTCGGAGTTGGTTGGAAGCGACCAAACATCTCGGCATGGCTCTAGGCCTGACCAACACGGCAAATGCTGTTGAAGCCCTTTGCCTTCCAACCTCTTCGCTGACAACGGTTCACGTCGCAGGGAGCAACGGCAAAGGGACGGCTTGTGCAATGCTTTGTACAGCATTGTCGAATCAAGGAATTTCTAATCTTTTATTTTCCTCTCCACATTTGGTTCGTATTGAAGAACGCATTCGCATAAACGGGGTTCCGATTCAATCCGATGTCATGGATCGGGCTCTTGAGAGAGTCCGCCTTGCAACTCTGGAGCATGACATCACCGTCACTTTTTTTGAAGTAACCTTCCTTGCTGCCCTTGTTGTTGCGAGCGAAGCAGAAGTTGAGGTGCTCGTTCTTGAAACTGGTCTAGGCGGGCGTTTGGACGCAACACGTGTTTCCAATGCTGATGTTTGCATGTTGACATCAATTTCTCTTGAACATACTGATATTCTTGGAACCCATCAAACTGACATTGCTCGTGAAAAAGCTGCAATTGCACGGGCTGGCCGTCCGTTAATCGTTCGCACACCGGAACACAAAGATGTCTTGGAAACCATCATAGAATGTGCTCGGAATGCAGGAATGGAACACCTAGAGGAATCAATTGGTCCCGCTGAACTTGTTCTCGTAGATATTCCAACAGGTACTTCGTTTCGGGACGAATCCAAACTGTTGGTTAACGCAATTTGGCCGTACCTCGATGTGGTTAATGCTCAGTTGGAACCCGATACCAGCAACTGCGTCTGGCCTGCGCGGATGCAATTCATAAAATCTCAACAGCTTTCAAAACCCCATGTTCTTCTTGACGGAGCACATAACCCAAGTGGTTTGAAGCGAGCTGTTCAGGAACTTTGTCTGAGGCCTGAAATTCAAAGTGGGAACTGGGTTCTCCTGTTTGGAACTTCTCCTCAAGTTGATTTGGAAGATACATTGTCCTATGTTCTCAACCTCTGCACATCAAATCCCCCGGTTGAAATCATTCTAAGTGAGCCTCAAGGAGGCCGATATCCTGCTGTTCCTGTCGCTGAACTCAAACCATGGTTTTCTCCACTTGGGACTCATTTGTCCACCCATTCAAATCCTAGAAGTGCAGTAGAACACGCACAAGATGCCTACGACCAATCTACCCTTCTTGTCTCGATTGGTTCGCTTTACATGCAAGGGAACGTGTTAACATCTCTCGGAATTGATTCGAATGATGACCTAAGTTTCGTAGCGAAGAACTGATAGAAGTGCGGCTGGTGTGAGCATTTGGTGAGCCAATGAAGGAAAAGCATCTCGCAATCCGAATTCAACAGTGTCTTGCCCTTGCCGAAGCATCAAATTGTCCTCGGCGCACCTTTGGTGCCCTCCTTGTTGACCCTGAACGTAACGTTGTCCTGATGGACGGATACAACGGCGGACCTCGCGGTGGAGGCCGCTTGTGTGGTGGCGAGGAATGTTTGCGAGACACCATGAACATCACTTCTGGGACTCGGGTAGAGATTGGATGCCATCACGCTGAAATGAATTTGATTTGTAATGCTGCAGCCAACGGAGTTTCAACAAACAAGGCATGGCTTATCGTTACGGGTGAACCCTGTATGATGTGCGCGAAATTGATTCACCATGCGGGTATATCTCAGGTCGTCATCGTTGATGGCGGGTTTATGGGTGAGAACGGCGTTGGCTATCTCGAAGATCACGGGGTCACCATACAACGAACTGAAGGCCCACAAGACCCACGGGCCTAATGTTCTACCAATCCGCTTACGCTGACTTAGATTGCTAATGTCCTCAGTGAAGGCTTGCTCAGTCACAGCAGGTCTTTTCGATGCTGTCTTGTGCGCAGAAGCAAGTCTTTGCAGGAACGATATCAGCACGAGAACTGCGTTCGTTGAACAATGCAGTCACCTCGGCGAGTTC
>JABJFP010000135.1 GCA_018662715.1 Methanobacteriota archaeon
CGGCGATGATTACCGGTTCAAGTGATGAAAATCCGTGACTTGTGTAGAGCCGTATGAGCCCAGGGTTGTAACCAACGGTATCAAGGCGTATGAATCGGAGGTCATTCTCATTGCAGTGATTTTTGGCCCATTCAACAACAATTCCAACCAAGGATTTACCTCGTTGTGAAGGATTGTTTGCAATTCGATGGAGAAACACCGACCGTTCTGTTGGACCCCAGATGAGTTCATCATCGTAGGCAACAACCCAAACGCAAGCAAGTTCACCTTCAATCAATAGTTTCCACTGACGGCCTTCGCGAATCTCTGATTCAACAAGTTCTGTGCTGATTTTTGGCCATTGAACCGTCCCTTTGGACCGTTGCAACTCTGTGGCTGCGTCGTAAAGCGCAAGTATGGCACCAAGGTCAGCCAACTCGCTTTGAAGAATCTCCATGGGCAATGCTTCCCTCGTGAGCCTTTCAACCTTTCAGATCATACATTCATGGAGTGTAATCCAAGAACATAAATATCCCAAACACGAACACTATCAGAGGGACAATGAGAATCTCAAAGGTGGACCTTCGCCTTGCTAGAACATCCATTTCAGTCCCTATGCTAAAGACAGAACCCTCTCCAGTTTCTGATGATGGCACCATCGTAATCAGCGCACTGGCCTCGGTTTCATCCCCGCCCCATGCGTCAAGATGCTCTCGTGATCTTGGCACACAATCGCCCAAAATGTAAATCGGGTCACCTACACCGATAGCACTGACAGTCCATCTCTGATTTCCTTTCTCCCATTGCTCAATGATTCCTCCAAGGTTTGAAATTTTCTTTTCCGTCTGCCATAAGCTCGGGTCGATGATCATGCCTCCTGTACCGTCATGTACGATGAACGGAACGCCACCGTTTTGGGTCTCTTCAAGCTCCCAGCTGCATTCTGTGCCCTCATCGGTTTCATGGCAGACGTACCTGTAACGGGACCAGCTCCAAACGACCGTCCCCTCCATGTCCCTTCCCCCAACCCTAAAGGAAGGAGTTCCGGAATTCGAAGGACGTACTTGACCGACAACTTCTGCCTGCCCAACAGCAACGCTACGAATTGGACTGGTTGGGAGGTCGTTGATTGTCCGAGAAAGGTTTGCTTGACGGTAGGCGTTGAAAAACCATAACACGTTAACGATGGTTACTACTGCTGTCATGAGCCATCCAATCAGCGTGTGAATCTCATTACCGTCCCGAGCGCGAAGGTCCGAGGATAACCAAATGAAGGATGCCGCGAAAATGATCGCCCCTAGACTGTAAGGCGTCACCATTGCAGGGCGTGGTGTACCGATCCGTTGAGGATGTTCGGGTATGAGCGCCCCATCTCCGTCTTGTCCGTACACGTTGGAGTATGATGTCGGCAACGGAGGACATCCAAACAGCCAGTCTTCTGAGACCTGGCGAAGTGGATGCTTTGCTGGCCCGATGACCTCGCCGTTAGGCCCGCAATGTTGGAACCGCCTCCCCTCTGACCCTAGCACTCCGATTGCAGATTGAACCCCACTTGCAGCAGTTCGGTTCTTCTTGCGAATTTTCCTCAAATCCGAAAGAAGCGAGGGGGGGGTGCTGTACATGAAAAATAGTCCGCCAATGCCGACAATAAGAAGGGCCCAACGGCCTGCGTCTTCACGTTGCGTGACTTCAGGTGGTGACCCATAATCCTCAAAACTATTCACTTCTGTAATCGATAGCAGTTGGTAGTATTCAATCGGCTCATTTTGAACAAGCAGGTATGCAATCAAAAAACGGTTATCATCACTGTCCGGCCCATTTCCTTCAATGTCACGCTCCCATGCATTGAAACAATCTGCTTGGAAGAACTCGCCCTCCGGTTTTAAAACCCGGGATTGGTCGAAGGATGTCGTAATTCTATCTCCTTTATGGTCTGAGAAAGTAAGCGTTGAATCGGAGTCCAAACTAACCCCATAGTTGAGGTCGATGTTTCCGTCCTCATCCTCACTTTCATAACACCCTTCAGTGGCGATGACGCCGTCTTCAAGTTCTAGAGGAATCAAGACAAAAGCTGCTGTGTTTTGTTGATACTGTGATTGTACATATCCATCTTGAAGTGCCTGGAAATTGTATGATTCAATCTCCCCGAGTTCATCCAAGCGGTCGGCTTCCGAAATTTGAGGAATGTCGGGGATAGATAGGCCGTTAGAATACATTACAAAACCCGCAATAAACAAGGCTGCTGCGATGCAGTATCCGATAGTATTCCTCACTTTCAGACTGGGAAGGTGGAACAAACCCTGATCTAAATCTCTAACATCGGATGGATTGTCCATGGTCTTTCCCTTATCCAATCGTTATTAACTCAATTCCCTCGTGTTGGGTTCCAAAGGGAAAAACAGTGCCGGGGGCAGGATTCGAACCTGCGAAGCAATATGCAGAGGAGCTTGAATCCACCCCCTTTGACCACTCGGGTACCCCGGCTTCTTGGTTCGGGCTGATGCCTTCTCTTCTTGACTATTCCTCTCGTGAGGTGTCCATGAGTTCGGGGGGGCGGGGTGGTGGGCGTGTTCCAAAAACGATACGCCGTATCTTTGCTCGTTGGTACACCTCTTCCCGTTCTTCCCACCGTTGCCGTGTGACAAACAGCACCAGACCGGCCAATACAACCGAGAGCAAGGACAGACTGAATAATGCCATCTCCCCCTGGGGGTTTTCGGGTTCACCACTTTGTATGTCAGCCAAAGGTACTGGAATTCTTGGCGTCATGTTTTCAATTTCGACCGTCAAACCAAGGCGTCCGGTTTTCCATGCCTCTACTTCCCAAACATAGTTTGACCATTCGCCTCTTGATAGTGATAGGAATTCTGTCTGATGGAGCGTCCCCTCATCGTCCCTGAGGTGGATGGTTAGATTGCCGTCCAATAACCCGTTGTTTGCAATGCGCACGAAGACTGAGATGTTTTCTCCGACAGAAGGTCGGAACGGAAGGGCTGAGATGTCAGTAAAAGTTGGCTCAAAGGCCACCCATGTGATGCCAATTCGAAGCGGATCGTCAGATGTACCCAATCCCACTAATGGCCGTCCCGAGCGGTCTTCCCCCTCAAACCATACAACAAGTAAATCACTGCGTTGAAGTTCAACACCATTTGGTTTGAGATTCAAGGTTGACTCGTAGATAAATTTCGTATTCAATGAAAGGTTCAACGGAACCAAGCTTTGACCTTTTGACCCTGCGACTTCCTCACCCATCCGGTAAAAGACGTGGTGAAGAACCAATGGTTCGGGAGACATGTGTGTATCATCGCTAACCATCAGCATCAACGGTACCGCTTGGAGCGCATCAGAAGTAATCCCTTGAAGTGAGCCCGGCGCAAGTGTAAGTTGAGGGGAAAGGTCGTCAACAATTACTTGGTATTCCAATGGAGTCAAATTATAATCCGAAAATCCGAGAACATCAACCCTCAATTCTCCATAATCATGATACAGCGTATTCTCATCCATCATGGCCTCAAAGGAGAATAAACCGTTGGTTGAATGAGTGATGTTGCCTGATTCTTTTCGCTCACCATCGCTCAACTGCCAAAATAATTGGCCTTGTTCAGGAAGGAACTCAGCGAGATGGTTTGTGCCCGTATGGAACATTCCGATTTCATGGTGGACCCTGTCATTACGATGGAACCAATGGCTTGTTTCATTGTTTGAGCCTACGGGTAGAGTTGTATCATTGATATTGAGCCATCGCATTTCCAACGTGTTGGATGGAGCCCAACTAAGCCGGTTGATTTTAGATAATCCCAGCCCGAGGTCATTCCCCTCATCAATAATTTTGAGAGAAGGAGTTCCCCCTTCTTCCATCAAGTCAAAGGTCGCATTCCATTCAAGTCGGAACTTAATTTCAATTTGAAAAATGGAGGTAAGTGGACGCTGTGTTACCGATATTGTAGGTTCTTCCATGAAGCAAACATCATCATAGATTATTTCCCCAAAGCGAGGCTCGTAGTGGACATTACAGTCGTTGGGCTGGTCCCTTCCCAATAATGCAAACCGGATATCTTCAAGAGATCCCAAACCGTTGCCATCTGAAATATCAAATGAAAATGTATGCTCCTTGCCCGCAAACAGTGAGTCGTTTTCGAAATCCATCGTGATGCTTTCAATATCCATAAGAGTGTCATAACGCCGTTGTACAGTAAATGTAGCCAGGTCATTCGCTTCGCCAAATGAACCGCCGCCTTCTAGGAAATTCCCGCCTAAATCCTCACTTTCAAGAACGATGCTTACTCTGCCGGTATCACTTGCGAAACCAACTGCATCTGTCCATGATAGAAGGGGCAAGTCCACTTCTAACTCTGTACGGCCAATATTGAGGCTCACATTCTCCTGTTTGTATTCACTCGTATCCATCACACCATCATTATTGGAATCGTCCCGAGCCTCCATCCAAGAGAATACGCTCAGTTGTGATGAGACGCCTTCGATGTCAATCACGCTAAGACGGATAGGAATGTCCTGCCCGTTCGTCCAAACGTGGCCATCAGCAAGAACTTCATTTCCTGAATCCAATATAGTGAGAGACGTCACGGTCGGAGAGGCGATATCAAAGAGAAAACGAACGGGGTTGATGATGACTGTTCTATCCTCACTTGTCGTCGCAGGAATGCTCACGGGGCCCGTTCGAGAGATGGTCGGTTTGATTTGGAACCAAGTATTGCTAGGCAACTCGTCCGATAATTGTGGAGAGTTGAGTGGAAGGGAAAATCGTCCGTCGGGACCCACGTCGGTTGTCCAGTTTTGTGACCAATTAATAGGCGACCCAGTCCATTCATCTGGACCACCCGATTCGTTACGAGGAGGGATCGTTTGGATGAATATTTGAATTTCAGCCTCACCTTCGGAAATCCATTGGTTTGAAATCCCCTCCATACGAATTCTGCCTTCTGCAATCATTGAACGATTGTTTGAAAGATGGTACGGCCAAAGCGGATTGGTCCAATCATCCAATCGTCGAGATTGGTCGTCTGTGACTTCAAATTGAATGATTTCCATGTCATTCTCAACTTCATTGAAGTTCGTTTTCCTAACAGAGACCGCAGGGCCAGCCTGCAATCCATCCGTATCAGTTCCATAGGTCAGGACGTAGAGGTCATCAACATCGTCAAGAAGCCAAGTGCTGGTAAACACCCAAGTAATGCTGCAGGAGTTAACAACACATGATGCCTGAGAATTTGATATGTTAATTGGAGCCAGTCCTGCTCCATTGAGATGGAGGAAGCGAGGTGTTGTATCGAATCGTTCAACCTTAGCGTGGACAAAGGCATCTGCTGCATTGTCCGTCCGAGAAAGAAGAAGTTCAATGTGATCAAAGTCAGAAGCGTCTTCCGATAGATCAAGGGGATTGATTCGCTGGTGGTGCGTTACAATTGTAATGGATTCACCTGGGAGCCAACGAGTATGTTGCATTTCTTCAACCGATTCAATCATCAAAGGGGACGTCTGTGCGTCCAAGTCGACTGTGATACCGCCACTTTGAGTAGAAACATGGAGAGGAATATCAAGGATTTCGCGCATATCGCCAGTGAATGATGCTTGCTTGGCTTCATTCAGAATGGTTCCAGGAATTTCTATGTCGTAGGTTTGAGCTACATACATGTGTTGGAAATCAATAACTTTCAGGTCTCCTTGGCCTTGAAGAAGAATAGAAAGTTGACATGTTACTAAGTCAAGGTTAGCAGTATAGGGTCGCTGAATGACCCGGTTAGGGCATGTTTGATTAGAGGTGTAAAGATAACCGGTTGGACCGGAAACTGTTGTTTGAACAGCCCCGTTGATCAACAAATCAACGGTTCCGCTCGTATTGGTAATGAGAAGATAGAGCGCTGTTGTAGGAATGGATGAAGTCGTTACAGCAGTTGGCACAATTGCGGTGTAATTCAGACGATAAGGAATGGAATTGACTTGAATCGAGGGGGACGGTTGGGTGGCGTTCCACTGCCATTGTAATTGGTCGTAATGAGCGTCTGAAAATTGATGATTCATTCCAAAAGATGGGGACGCTCCAGTTTCTGACCACTGCCATAGACTGAGGTTATTGAGGCCAATTTGGAGTTGGGGTGAATTCGGAGGAGAAACACAATCAAGAGTCATCTTTGCACGACGAAACACCTCGCCACCGTTGGCATCAACTCGGAGGGAATGAACGAGTTCAGGGGAGCCAATGTAGGACATGTTGAAATGATTCAATCCTCCGTTTACACCAGCATAAGACGAACTTACGAGTTGTGCTCTTGGATTCGTCCATGTCAAGTTGTCTCCATAAGTAGTCAATCGGTATCCGGAATGTGGGCAAAGTGCGATGGAAGGTAAATCCAATCCTAACGTACCGTTGACCTCAAGAAATCCTTCACTGGTCAATACCAATTGTTGGAATCCTGGTGTGATTGATTGGAGATATTGGGGGCTAAGGTAAACTGTAGAACCAACGGTCAAACTGTGAATAAGAGGCGTGACCAACACATCCAGCGTACTCATGCTAACACGAATTTGAACGGTGGGGTGTTCAACGGGGTCAACTGCCAGATGAAACGGTAAAACGAGTCCATTGTGGCCCGGGATTACATCCCCACTGGCATCCAGTACATCGAACACCATGCCGGTATCGTCAGGGACATAGGCCCAACCATCAACCAAACCGTAACCGTAGTTTTCGTCAGGATAGAGCGCTGGCGATGTCCAAGATCCTGCAGATTCAAACACATCCACTTCGATTCCTGCGTCATCAATGTACCATCCATCGGCCTCGATGTATGAGTCTGAAAAGAATGAAAAACGGGCCCGTACCGTTGTTCCTGAGAGGTTGGAAAGGTCTTTTGTTTTCAAATCAAAACCACGAGGGGCTTTATTTCCGCCGCAGCCCCCAGCAACGTTTGAACCGTC
>JABJFP010000136.1 GCA_018662715.1 Methanobacteriota archaeon
GGCAGCACGCACATCCACGGTAGGCCCACTGCTGGTTTCGCCATTTTCAAGCGTAGCAACGACCCATTGAACACCCGGCCTTGAAGGCCCCCAGTCCAAGGTCACAAGGCCAATACTGCCGGCATCTGCCGTTACGGAAGTTCGTTGAATGAGTTCACGAGTTCCATCAAACTCAACGGATTCAAAGATGACATCAATTGAGCCAGCGAGCGAGCCTGTATTTTCCACCTCAAGCTGAACTGAAGTCGTTTCACCAACGTCAATCAAGAGACGGGAGTAGGATAATGCGGATGGGGAAAGTTCGAATTTCGGCTGAAGCCATTCCATGTTCCACGTTGAAATCATCAGGCCAGAAGGTTCGCCACCAATGCTGAGGACATCATTCCCAGCCAGGTCACGACCGTCAATACGAATGGACACGACCATGCGGTCTAGCATCATCTCGTCGGTAATTTCCGTGAGGTCCATGTTGGCATAAACTTCCAGATAATTTCCGTCAATTTCGTCTCCGAGAAGGTTCATCGGGACGCGCCCTGAGCGAAGAGTATCGCCGGTGAGGAAGTCTTCAACACGCCAAACCAATTCCAGCGATTGGACGTCTAACCCACCCAATTCTTCTAGGACGACACGGACTTCGTGGTTCTCCCCTCCAAGGATAGCCATCGGCCGTGGCGAGAGGACTTCAATCGGCTCTGGACCGGTTCCGTCCACACGAATCCAGCGAACTGAATTTTCCTTATCGGTGAGGTCCATACCTTGGCCTTCTAGACAGGCGACATTCCACGTGAGTGAGAACGAGCCGGAAACCACCGGCGCCTGTAATTCAACCGACCAAATACCCTCAATTGCAGTTGCTCGGGCTGTTTGACCACCAAAGAGAACTTCAACATCGCAGTTGAACTCTGGAATTGTATGAGTTTCTACAAATTCAACTGCTCCAGAGACTTCCATCTGTGTTAACGGTGTAACACGAGCCCCGTCACCGAGGAAGGAACCCGAAGTAAGGAAGAGACTGACCGTCTCGTCCGGGACACCCAAACCTGCTGAGAATCGCCATCGGTGTTCGGGGAATATCTTCACTGATTCTTGTCCTGCACGGTCAACAACGCGGATTGATGGTTCACGACGATTATCGCCCAAGTCAGGTGTATTCCAGCCAAACTCCATTTCTATGTTCAACAGCATGTCCTTTTCAAACGGACTGGCCGGACCGTCTGCACCCAACATCTCACAATCTGATATGATGATATGAATGGATTCTGTGGTACAACTGCCGGTATTGAAATCCCAAACAATAGACATAGGGTCGCTGCCTTGATTGTGTGCAAGTTTAACTTCCACGGTTGCGAGGTCAGAACCACCGTTGGGTTCGGTTATTTTGATGTCCAATTCATACGGTTGTGCGGGGTGCAACCATGCTTTTCTTCCATCTTGCCATGAGAATGCATCAGCCTCAAGGGACGGTGCTCCGTCTACAGCAAGTTGGTAGACGAAGAGTTGTTGACCCTCATCGGATGAGCCTCCGTCAACAATTGAATAGCCAGAGGGATCGGTTCCTTCAACATAAACAGCAACTTTCTGCCCCAAACTTGCGGCGGTGTCGTCCAGCATCAGCGTGTATACGCCGGTTAGCCCAGTCAAATCACTGGGTAGGAGCATTGACTGGGGATTGTATTCTCCTTCGTCTGGCCATCCGTTGAGATTCGAATCATCAACCCACTCTTTCCAAACCATGGCGTTTACGTTGGTTGGCAGTACAGGTTGGTCAGTGATGGTGACTTGTAGGACCTGCGTTGGGCTTGGAGTCCGGTGGTCAAAGCGTTCAACCGAGGAAGACATTACTCGCGGCTTAACCGAATCGACGGTAAAGGTACGAGAGATTTCAACGGGTTCAAGGATAGTTGATCCGTTGAGGGCTTCAAATCCAATCGTCCACGTAACATCTGCATATGTAAAAGGAATATTGAGGGTTGAATTCCAATAGTTCTCATCAATTGAAGTCGTGTTGAAAAGTTCAGTACCGTCCCGGTAAAGCGTTAATCGTGCATCTCCATCTTGAAACGCTTCGTTGGTGGAGCGTCCTTCAAAGCCAATATTCACGGAGAGATTCATTTGTTCGCCGCCTTTCAGATATTGTCGGTTTGGAGCAAAGAGTCCAAATTGGTTTGAGAACTCAACAGACTTAATTTCAAGGTCATTTTCGTAACCCTGAGAACTGAAGTCGCCCCAGGTATTGGAGTATGGAATTCCGATGACACCGTTTTGAAGCACCAAACGTGATGTCGCCGTTAGTAGCATTTCATCGTCCCACATCGGTCGCATTCGGAACGTTATGTTCGTTGTGACCGTTGTGCCATCAACACTTGATTCAATGGGCATTGTTGGATGGACTTCAACCAACGATGAATCAAGGAGTCCAATCGGAGCACCACCTGCCGCAGGGAAGAGCCAAACAGCTTGGTGATTCACACTGAACACATCAAGCCGATGATGAGCGATTGAACTTCCAAAGACATCATACTCTGTCGTGATGGTCTGCCACTTTTGGCTGGGTGTTAGAACGGATTCAGCATCTTGCATCCCGCCACTTTGTAGAACCACAGTTGTAGAAGTATCCAATTGGACAACTTCAACGGTAAGTCCACCCCGCTCCGTCGCCAAGAACGGCAATGAAACCGATTGAATCCCTCCAATGTCAGGAACTGATGTTCGCACCTGATTGAGATTCATAACGAAGGCCGAGTCGGCGTCCGCAACGAAGTTGTGAGAAGCGTTGTAAGAGGCCCGCAGTCCGCCAAGAGTGGCTGTCCCTTGACCTGAAATCTCAATTCGAACCTCAGTAAATTCAGTACCAGCAACAGAGATCGTAGTTCCAACAGTACTCAATTCTGTGACCAAATTTGTGAATTCAAGCGGTGTTAACACAAACGTATCAGCAGAGTTTGATGAGGAATAATTGGCGATCGGTGTATTTTGAACAAAGAGCGCAACGTCGTTAATTTGTCCGCTTTCCACATAATAACCGAACCCAAAGGATGTCAAATCATCTGAAGGCACCAATGCCTTCACCACACTTGGTGAGCCTGTGGTGAGGGTTAGCTCTACCTGCTCATCCGCATTCCCGAATCGGTCCTGCCATCCCCAACTTCCAACTCGAGGTTCATCTCTACCCCATTCAAAGCGACCGTCGAGATTGACATCCAAACCTGCTTGCGAAGGAACTTGACCTCCGTAGAGGCCGAGTTCGGTGTCTTCGATGTACCAATATGAAAAATTGCTCATGTTTCCGTCAGCGGGAGGGAGGGCAGAAACACGCATCTGAACCCCAACCGACTCGCCATCCAGTGTTGGATTATGAGGGAGCGTCACAACGGTCCAAGGCTGCAATGGATGATGCCGTATTTCGAATTGTGCATTCGTTGCAGTGGCATCAATTTCAATGTCGTAAAGCGTTGAACTTCCGAGGAACCAAGGTGAGGTCAAGGAGTCAAATGCACCACCATGAACAGTTTTGTCTAGCTTAGAATCAACCGTAATATCGACCGTGCTCGTATCGAGCGTAAACCATTGAGACGTAGAGGGATTGAGAGCTTCTAACTGAACATTGACCGTATTTATCCCTGGAATTGCATTAACAAGCGAAAGACCGTTGATCGCACGACTCACAACAAGATTCGGTGAGGTTCGAGAAATTTGCCCTGAATGCAACACGACTCCAGTAGGTCCCACAAGTTCCCATGAAGCCCGAGTGGATGGGAAGGAGTTGCTGGGATAACAAGCCCCAAACACAACCAAGTTTACTTGTTCCTTGCGATAATAACTGTCTTTGTTTGAGAACACATCAACCGAGGACTTACTTACATCAGATATGCATGCGTTTGGTGCATAGAGTGGATTTGTACCAGTCCCGCTCCAATTAACTGTTGAAAAAGAGGTA
>JABJFP010000018.1 GCA_018662715.1 Methanobacteriota archaeon
GAAGCGATCAACAAGCCGTGAGCCTTCGTGACGTTCAAGCGACCAACCCGCCTCTTCAGCGAGTTCGCGAAAGACACGGATAGCCTCAATGGGTGAGACACTGACTTCAATGTCAAGTGTTACTCTTCGCACCATGAGCCTTCGAATCGGGGTTGGGTGTTGAACCCTTCTACGAGAAAGCTCACGCTCAGGATAGTGTTTGTTCTAGTGTGCATGCACGGTCGTTCGCAGTCCCGCCCGTTAAGGCGAGGTGTTGCCGCGAGGGAACCGAGTTTGTCAACCGTGCATCACGCGAAGGAGGCGAGCATGTCGCGCCCAAGAGTGCGCTCGGCGGCGCTCGATACCGTTTCTCAACCGAAAAGGGATCCAAGACCGTCGAAGCCTGCTTCCTCTTCTTCTTCCTCTTCCTCTTCAACAGGGGCAGGGGCGTCAGATCCGCCAGCGGCGGCAGGAGCTGCTGCTGCAGGTGCAGCAACGGCTTGGGTCATGGCGTCAGCGATGTCAACACCAGCAAGGGAGGCAACCAGGGCCTTCACTCGGGCGTCGTCAGCATCGACTCCGGCGCCCTTTAGGACGGCCTTTACCGATTTCTCATCAATGTCTTTTTCAGCAGCGTGCAGTAGCATAGCAGCGTATACGTATTCCATATTTTTTCACCTCAATTTTTGTGTGTTCAGCCGAAGAGGCTTCCGAGTCCGTCAAATCCGGCCTCTTCTTCCTCGTCTTCCTCTTCTTCTGCCTCAGCTGGGGCATCAGAAGCGCTCGTGTCAACAGCGGCTGCGGCTGAGGCTGCTGCGGATGCAGCGGCGCCCATCATGGCAGCCAATTCGTCGTCGAGTGCGTCGGGGCTCAGTGTGCCTGCAACGCCAAGAGCGCTGACATGGGCACGAGCCACCAAGTGTGGAAGGGTGTCTGCAGTTGCGACCGCCGCTTCCAGAGCAACTGCCAGCGCTTCTCGGCTGGCCTTTGCAAGGAGTGTGGGCATCGTTTGTGTGGTGAACCACGTGATGTTGCAAGCGAGGTTGAATCCACCAGCAGCGTAGCTGATGAGGTCGGTCTCGAATTGCTCATAATCGATGTCAAGAGTTGTTGGAGCGAAGAGTGTGCCTCCCTCAAGGGTGCCGCACAAGCGCAGTCCGGTAACCATTGGGTTAATGCCAATCTTTGACAGCATCATTCCAAGGTCGCCTTCGAAGACTTCGCCTTCTTCAAGAATCACCGTTCGCTTTTGGATTTGGACGCTACCGCCCATGATCTTAGCAGGGATTCCAACGGAGTTGAGGTCACCGACAATGGGGCCAGGAGGCATTCCAGTGTCCATTTTGTCAACCACGATTTGGTATGGTGCAACGTCACCAGGCTTTGCAGCCCGGCCGGCTTCTGTCTTCTTCAATGCCGAGAACATCTCAAAGGAGTTCAAGGAAGATGAAGAGATCAAAGCAGGTTGTACAGCAGAAGCGTAGAGTTCATCGAGTTCTTCAGCGTTGAAGCCTGCTCGGGCCCATGCAATCTTCATCAGTCGCTTCTTTGCAACTTGAATCTTCATGTTCTTGCGAAGGTCAGCACGCATGCCGATCATTGCACCTGCAGGAACGCCGTGGATGTCGATGATGGCAATCGTACTGCCGTCAGTCAACAAGGTGTGAAGGTCTTTGACAGTATCCTTCTTCCATGAAACGACCTTTGGAATCAATTGACCACCTCAATGCGTTGTGCTGGACCCATGCTTGTCTTGATGAACAGAGAGCGGATGTTTCCAACGCCACGTTCCAACTTGTTGGTAACACGGTTGAAGACTTCCATGACGTTGGCCATGAGTTCTTCGTGAGATTGCTCAACAGTTCCGAATGAAGCGTGGAAGGTCATCTTGTCACCAGACTTGATGATTACAGTGCTTCGTAGACCGTTGGCGAGAACACCAGGGTCAAGGGAAGGAGGGACTGGACGAGGCATCTTACCACGTGGACCAAGGACGACACCGAGGTATCGACCGATAAGTCCCATGTGAGGGACTTCGGAAAGGAAGAAATCAAATTGATTTGCTACTTTCTTAGCACGGCCTTTCTTGCTGCCAAAGTCTTCAATGTCTTGAGGAGAGAAGACGGTGACGCCAGCTGCCTTTGCTTTTGATGCTGCTTCACCAGCGGCGAACATAGCAATTTTGAGTTCACGACCACGGCCAGAGGGAAGACGGATTTCTTCCTTGATACGGTTCGTTGGGTTCTTCAAATCTACGTCCTTGATGGTGAACGAAATGTCCACGGATTCGACGAATTTACGCTTAGGAGCTGATTCAACAGCCGCCTTGATTGCTTCACTAATTTTATCTTCCATATTATTCACCCCTGCGGTCTACGAAGTGCTCAAGGCACCTCTTCCGCGGTCCGTGATTTTCAATTAAAACGCTCGTCCCATTCTCCTTTGTTAATGATCGCGAGGGCTTCATTGGCCCAATGACCGTCAATCTTCACACGCATGGCCACGCAAGTCCCGATGACTTCCTTGGTTTGTGCTTTCAGATCTGCTCCGGTCAAGTGACCTAGGGCTGCCTTTGTTCGGGCCACTTCCATGGCCTTCTCAAGAGGTAGACTTTCGGTCGCGGAGTCAACACTGCCATTGCACTTCTTCACACCAAGGGCTTTCTTGATTTGGTCAGATGTGCTATTTCGGGACATGATGTCAACTCCATCCACAGACGTGGGTATCTTGCCGACTTAACACCCCTATTTAATCGCGCCGTGACGAAGAAGAGCGCAAGAGGAACGCGGAACCCTCAATAAAAGCCGCTCATGTGGCATGGTGATGAAGGTTCTGTTGGTGGGCGGCAATGGCTTTGTCGGTCGTGCCTTGCTCAATCAAAAACCAACTCGCATTATCGCAGACCCCACTTACTGCCACAATCCTCCTTCAAAGAATATTGATACGTGGATCCAACTTGACCTTCTCAAGATTACTGACTGGAGTAAAACGCTTAACGGATACGATGCCGTGCTGATTTGTGCTCGCCCAAAAGGAGCAACTCTGAAACAAAGGGATGCAATCGCTAAGGAAACGAAAACTGCTCTCACAGCGATGATGGCCGGGCGATTGGAAATGGACAACCCGCCGTATGTTTTCGCCCTACATGGGACACTGAGCTACGGCGACTGTGGCCAAGAGATAGTTGAGAATACTCAAATCTACAATCCCACGGGTTATGCAACTTCATACGGGATTGGAGAGGAACCCCTGCGTCATGAAGCGGAAAAAGGTATGATTGGCATCATGCGAGCCCCTTGGATTCTAGGAAACGGGTCGTGGTTCAACGCCTTGTACTGCTCCAACGAAATCCCGTTGTTTCCTGGCCAGCCGATTTGGATGGCCGTTGTTGAGGTCAACGATTTAGCCACAGAAATTTGGCATCATATTGAACGGAAAACAACGGGAATTATTCACCCACAACTCTTGGTCCGAACAACACAAGAGCGGTTTGCAATTGCAGTGGGCCATGCTCGATTGACTCAACCTGTTCGTATGAAGAAATGGCGTATGCTTCGCCTTTACGACAAACAAACACGCCAATCGGTTCTCGCCTCAATCCGTCTCGCATCAGGGCAAGGGATGGATATTGAGGGTGATGAGGCACATCGCTCTTTGGATGGAACCCTTCAATCGTTATTCGCAGGGCGTTCGTAAACATAAAGAGAATATTCACCAAGATTCCAGAACGGTGTCCACCTCAATAATCTGTCAAACCCCATCAAGAATCGACTGCGAAGGCTACCTAAAGGCGCCCAATGATGACGGTACCAGGCCGGGTGTGTGATGCAATATCCACGCCTCATTGTTCGGCGAAGGTGGGGCGAGAAGTATTGATTGACTTCGCGGGACGAGTAACAACGGGATTCGAGTCGACGGGTTGGAGAATAGCCCGTCCACACCTTCTTGAGTCTTGCAAATGCCTTCTTAGGACGAAGGGTTAGCAAGTTCCAAATCACATCAAACATGTACCATTTATTGACGAAGGTCAGCACAGCCCTTCCACCTGGTTTGAGAACGCGAGCAATGTGCTCTGCGGCTGAATTTAGATTTGCACATGTGTTCAGTGCCCCGAAGAACACGTAAACCGTATCGACACTTCCTTCTTCCAGATGGTCGAGGCATTGTTCTGGGCCGCCAAGATACGGGTGAATACCGTTGATAGTCTTCGCTTTTTGAGAGACGATTTCCTGAAAATTGGGCGTGATATCCAATCCATGAACTGCTGAAACTCTATCTTGATGGGCAAACCAAACCATGTCAAGTCCGGGGCCGTATCCAATTTCGAGAAGGGTTGAAACCTCTCCTTCAAGAACGATATCGCGAAACCGTTGTCGCAAATGCCCAAGCAGTGGGTTTGTGTGGGCTCGCTCTTCAAACGAATGCGCTTCTTCATCGTAGTAATCTGCGACAGTTTTGTGATACGAATCGTCATTCATTGCAACCCCTCCATGGCCTGTTCAAGTCGATGCTCAATGGAGGTACGGTGATTGTTTTCGTGCCCTCTACAAACCGAACGCGTGTATATTGCTTCAGAAGAATGGCTCAATCGCTTCAGTTCGCGAATACGCCGGCTGGATTCAAACCGTTCGAACATACGGCCCAAAAGCGGCATACGGCAGATAGCCCACCACCAAGGCGTACCTTCTTTCGTTGCTGGATAGGTGGTGGTGGGGCGGAACGATGCATTTGGCAACATTGTTTCAACCCAAGGATTGGCTTCTTGCATCAATGAGACTCCACCTTCATCTTTAATGGGCTGCATGAGCATCATTTCTCGAGCCCCATAGAGGCTCTGTTCAATAGCAAGGTGGTCTGACGCCATCACCATATTGGGGCACAATCTTTGTCCGTTTGGATGACGGTGTGCGAGGAAAATAGCCACTGCTCGAACACGCCAAACCCATCCGGGGCGCGTGATGATGAGAATGTCAACATCACCACCCTCATCGTTGACTCCAGCTGCTACTGAACCTGTGATTGCAAGGCCTTCAATTTGAGGAAGGCCAACCAATGTTTGGAGTACGGGTTGCAGTTCCTTTAGGTGCTGGACGGCTCGTTTTTTCCGTTGTTCGATTGCGATTTTGGTAACATCATGTTGGGCCATGCGAAGCAGGTCTCCATCCCTGACAACGTGCTTTGAACCATCGACTATTTCACGAAGGGTTTCAGGCTCAATTCGCACCTCCATGAAGGCCTGAGCCGTTGCTTCATCCAGCATGTGGTCAAACAAGTTCGCCCATACGAGAGTTTTCAAAAGGGCTTCTTCCGTCATGCCCTAGCCCCCCACATCAACCATTGTTCATTGGAATAGGTACTTCGTTCTAACTCGTAACAGGATTCCAATGTGCGGCACAGAACATCGGGGTGTTCTTCGCTCAGAAGAGCATTGAAGGCTTCCGCATTTGGCGATGGGCCTTCAAAACGAACGATCAGGTGGGGGGCGGTATTCTCCGGCCATGAAAAGGTGGCTCCTTCATCCAACCACACCATGTCTGCGGATTTGCCTCCCGTGCCGTTAATTACACCTGGATTCTCAAGCCACCAAGCCCTATCATCCAAACGGGTATGGTCGGTTTCCCAAACATAACCGTTGACGTGTTCGGTTGACACATCAGCAAACGGAGTCATTGGCGAACCCAACAAATAGGTCCAATTTGACTCAAATGAAAACCGATTCATGGAGGTATGAGTAAACACATGCGTCCCATCAACAACCAGAATGGAATCGGCTACAGGGTCAGTGGAAGGTCCAAAACGATAGGCTTCATTGGAGGCATAGAGACCAACAGTAATGTCATTCCCCGCCAGTAATACGCTCCCGTCCGGCAACACCTGACCCACGCCGGCGAACAGGTCAGCATGAACTTGACTTCGTTTCAGTACGTCAACGCCAGAATATCCGCCGAGGTTTTCATCAGCCATCATTGCTTGAGTCATGGATAAGATACACAGCATAACAATCGCTCCAACTGCAACGACAACTTTAGATTGAATGCGTTCATGAAACAGGTGTTGAGGTTGCATCACCGAAGGAATTCCAAGACTCAACAATGCAAGCCATGGCGTCGAATATCTAACCCATCCGAAGTCTAAAATGAACGCGAAAAGAAGGAAGGCTGGAAGCAAAAGAGCCCAAGATTTGAACAATGTTGGCCGGTGTTCTTTTTGGATAAGGACAGTCCCTAACGCTGCTAGAATAAACAGAGCAAGCGGCCACTGGGCGAGAAAATCTTCAGTGAAAATATCAAACGTATACGAACCAAATTCTGAGGTTGCACTCAGGTATGTACCAGTAATTTGAGAATTCATCGGCCCAGTCGGTTCTTGCTGCTCAAGCGTGTTTCGAATCAAAAAGAGCGCCGTGGGGACTGACCATCCGCAGAAAACGAACTTTGCCTCGTGACGTGTATGTTCGTAGAGCATGAGAACTGTCAGCCAAGGTCCAATGTAAAAATAAGGATATTTTACGAGACCACAACACCCTGCAATTAATCCGAGTGTGACCCATGATTTTTGTGTAGAATGTTCACTCGAATCAACCCAATACAACATTACGCATACGAGAGACCCTACAATCAACACATCGAGCAGCATGGTTCGGCCAAGTTCAATAACAACTGGAAATAGGAGAAAGAAGATTGGTGGAAACAAGGCTAATGGTTTACTTGTCATGCGTTCTGAAAGATGCTGCAGCATCCAAACCGTACCGAGTAGTACCAAAAAAGGAGTCACTGAAGCAAGGTAAATTTCTCCCGACCATGCGAGTTCAACTGCTGCAATCCCAGACATCAATTCAGGCCTGAATGAATATGGAATTCCTTGATGATAAGGCTCCCAACTCCACCGGTCTAGAATTCGATTGGAAATTTGGAGGTGGTAGGCCTGGTCGTAAAAAGGAGGTAAAGATGGAAAGGATGACCAAATGTCAATCACAAGAATTGCTGCAGGAGCTATCAAAAAGCGGAGGTCACGGCGGTCGACCTTGAACGTGCGAAGATGATAGAGCCATGCAATCAGTCCTACATGGACAACGATTAGCAGTACAAAAGGAGGGAGCCAAAAACTTGCACCAAGTGACATAAACGCCCCAATAAAGAGCAACCCAACCATGAATTCCAAAGTAAAGCGTTCGCCCCACGATACTGTTGAGGCCTCCATGAAGAGAACAAAAGAAACGTTCATTTCATCTCTTTGGTCAATCGCCACTCCGATTAACCAAGCATCTGATGATGGAGTCAACGGTTAGAAGGCTAAGGTTTTCAATGCAAATTGGAATGTCAAAACCATGCACCACTTTGTTTATATGAAAATTGAAAAAAAGCAGGGACTATGAAGACCGTTGCCCGTTTGCTGTGTATTGCCCTCGTAGCTGTTATGATTGCCTCAGTTCCCTCCATTGATGGGAAGATGAACGGGATTCACAACCAGGCCGGTCAAGGTTGTACATGCCACTACAATACGGGAACCAGTATTACCGCAAACCATGATTTCCCATCCAGCTACAACGCTGGCCAGGTCTACAACATCAACATCACTCACACCGGCGGCACCCAAGCCTCTGTCGGTGGATTCAACGTTGTGGTTGACAAAGGTACCATTCAAAATGCTGGAACGGGCGTTAAAATTCAAAGTGGAACAAGTGCAACTCATACAGGGTCTGGTCAACTTGGCTGGGCTTTTGACTGGCAGGCACCCACAACCGGAAGCGGAACGGTCAACGTTGACATCGCAGTCCTCCAAGGTAACGGGAACAATGGAAATTCGGGAGATGCATGGGATTCAGCCAGTGCAACCATCTCTGAGATTGTAGTTCAGAACGCTGCCCCTACCGCCTCCAACGTGTTCATCAGCCTCACCGGGCAAACCAGCGCCATCACCCAAGCATACTACGACGAAGCACTCGATGGGAACTACGACTTTGCCGACACCGACGGTGATTCGGACTCAGGCTCTGAAATCCGGTGGCGCAAAAACGGTGGTGTCGTCTTCGCTCACAACAACAATCTGGCACTCCCAAGTTCCGCTACGGCTATCGGAGAGACATGGACCATGTCCGTAACCCCCAGCGATGGCGTTGATTACGGATCTGTTGTCACCTCTTCAAACACGGTAGAAATCATTGATTACGACGCAGACAACGACGGCTATGGCGACCAAAGTGACGCCTTCCCGAACGACCCGAACGAGCATGCTGACTCGGATTCAGATGGAGTTGGAGATAATGCTGACGCATTCCCAAACGACCCTGCAGAAACACTCGATTCGGACGGGGATGGAACGGGCGATAATGCCGACGAATTCCCAAACGATGCTGCGGAGACCACTGATTCTGACTCCGATGGTGTAGGCGACAATGCCGACGCATTCCCAAACAACCCTGCCGAAACTGCGGACTCCGATGACGACGGCGTTGGTGATAACAGCGATTGGGCTCCAAACGACCCCGCTGAATCCGCTGATAGTGATGATGACGGTGTTGGAAACAACGCCGATGCCTTCCCTAACGACGCATCAGAAACCCTTGACTCTGACAACGACAACGTCGGTGATAACGCTGACGCATTTCCTAACGACCCTACCGAAACAATGGATTCAGACAACGATAACGTCGGCGATAACGCAGACGCCTTCCCGAACGACCCAACGGAAACATTGGACGCAGACGGCGATAATGTCGGCGATAACGCCGACGCATTTCCCAACGATCCTACCGAACAAGCCGATAACGACTCTGACGGCGTAGGGAACAATGCAGACGCCTTCCCTGATGATTCAACCGAACAAGCCGATAACGACTCTGACGGCGTAGGGAACAATGCCGATATATTCCCTGATGATTCCTCTGAAACCGTTGATTCGGACGGTGACGGTACCGGCGATAACGCCGATGCCTTCCCCAACGACGACGCCGAAACGCTCGACAGTGACGGAGACGGGTTGGGGGATAATGCTGACGCATTCCCGAACGATGCAACCGAGACCCTTGATGCAGATGACGACGGATACGGCGACAATAGCGACGCATTTCCCAATGATGTCTTTGAGTGGCTGGACAGCGACAACGATACCGTTGGCGATAACGCTGATGCCTTCCCAAACAATGCTGATGAAACCATGGATACGGACAATGACGGCATGGGCGATAACGAACAGGAAAGGGTTGAAGCAAAGATCGCAGATGAAGAAGCCGCTGCTGCCCAGCAACGTACCCTCATTGGGGGCGGAATTGGATTGATCGTCATCGCAGGAGTAGTTGTTGCCTTAATGCGCCGACGTGGTGGAGAAGATGTTCTTGAAACGAAAGATTTCACTTCACCGTTGATGCAAATGGAACCTTCTCCTGCAGTGGCTCAGCCAATGGCTGCCGTTGCTCCCGTTCAAACTGTTGAACTGACCGTTGAAAATCAGTGGACTGACGAACAAGGACACACTTGGCGGCTCATGAGTGACGGTTCCAATCTCTGGTGGAACGGTTCAGATTGGCAACAAGTTTGAGATTTCCAACATAATGGGCAGGAATCCTCTGCCCAAGGTTGAACAACCACAACACGCACCTTGTAGCGAATGCGGGATGTAATCATGGTTGATGACGCTCCGGTCCAAGGCGGTTTAATCTCTGAAGGAGATGAAAAGGGAACCATCGGAGTCCTCAACCGAGTTCTCGGAGCAACCTTTGCCGTTTCAGTGGCTTTCCTTATCCTCGCATCGAGCATCGGGTCAATCCTTGACGGAGAAGATACTGCTGAAACACAAATGCTGACCGCTGGAGGCCAAGTCGAGTTGTCCTTTGGAGAACCCATCTACATGCCACGTCACGAAGAATGCATTGACATGAATAATGGTCAAGATGAAGAATATGCGGGCTACGGCATCGGTTACGAACCCTCTCTGTCCATTGATTCGATGGGCAACATGCAAATTACAGCCCACAAGGATTTGCGTTGGGGTGGGGAAGGCAGCCCGTTTGCACCCGCTCTTGGAGGTCCTCTAGATTCGTGGTACGCCTGCGAAGACGGTCAAATGACCTCCTGGGATTATTGGGCCTCTTGGTTCTGGATTTCAACCGATAACGGAGGAACTTGGGGCCATGGCGACCAATTTGACCCGACACCAGGAAACCTAGCAAATTCTGCCATCGGCTCAGTTACCGGCGGAGCTTCGGAGTGTCTTGGGGACGAAGGCGATATCGCCGTAGATGGCAACGATGTCGTCTACTATCTTGACACAACACTGGAAGACAACTGGTGGCATCGCTTTACTGAAGGTGGCGATTCCTACGAAATGGGTGTGGTCTGTCAGCGCATGAACACGATGGCTGCAGACGACCGTCCCTGGGTTGCTGCTCAAGGAGACGGCATCATCCACTATCTTGGCAACTCCGGTGCAAGCCCACCCGAATGTACCGCTGACAGTGGACGATACTGGTATTATCACTCTGAAAACGGCGGGAACTCCTTCTCTCAATGCTACGCTATGCCCGGGGGCTGGTCAACCATTTCTTCAGAGCGCGATGGGCCCTATGTCTACGTTGCTCAAGAAGATGCAGACACCAATACAGGAACTGTACAAATCCGAATCAGCGATGATTACGGCCGTGGCACAGGCCCTGGCCCGTCCGATGGTACATGGGCTGAACCCGTTGAAGTCGGCCCACGAAATGGAAATTGTCCAGAGGGTTACCCTGTGGTCAACAACAACGAAGCTGGCACTGTTGTCGTCGTATGGGCGGATTGCCCCAATGGTGGGGTCGGAGCATGGGACATGAAAATGGGCATCTCATACGACCACGGAGCGACATGGGAGGAGAGTTGGAGCATCGCACCTGATTGGGGTGAAAGCGGAGGAATCACCATGTATCCGTTCGTATCAATCAGCGAAAATAACATGGTTTCAATCACATGGTACGGCCTTGAATACGGCGAGAACGGCTATACAGAAGGCGATGAATGGTATCTTCTTGCTGGAGCCATTTACGAACCTCATTCCGGTGACGAGTTTGAATGGGTCGTAGGCGACGAAACGCCCCTTCACGTCGTCACTGCCTACGAAGAGGCAAATGGAGACGTTCACGCCCTGCACGATTTCTTTGAAACCGTCCACGGGCCAAATGGGGAGTGGATCGGGATTGCCTATCAGCAAAACATAGGCGTTCATCCTTTTGAAGAATATGAGGAACAACGCTACATCAAATTCGTACGAGCTGAAGTTCTCAGCATCGTTCCCGACCCAGCAGAACCGGTTGTTGAAGAAGGCATTCAAGGCCCTGATTGGATTGCAACTGACCCATGAAGAAACTGCCTCCTCCAGAGCAAGGAGGGAAAAACATAGTACCTATGTCTTGATTCGAAGGCGTCATGAGCGATGATGAAGAGATTCAGAACCCACCTGCTTCTATTGAAATTGGTACGCTTTCATTCACCGAAGAGGCTGCCCCTGAGAAAGAAACTGAGTCAACTGCAGTTGTTGAGGAAAAAACCGACACTTCGTCTGTCGTTTCGAAACCTGATGACAAACCAGTCGTCATGCAACCGCTTTCGAAGGAAGCCAATGATGCCTATACGACGTACATCGAGATCAAAAATACAAAACCCTCGGATAGAGATGCCTATGCCGGTATTGCTGTAATCATAGGTGGAATTTTACTTGGAGCCCTTATATTCGAAGACGATTATGAATTTGCCGCTTTGTGTTGCTTTGGAGGTTGTATTATCGGAACCATACTCATTATCGTCGCCTCAACTGTGCAAGATAAATGGAAGAAGGAAAAGAACCAAAAGCTGGAAGATGCCTTAGTAAAGGCTGGTATTCCCGACATCCCTCGACAAAATCAAAAGCCGCTAGGAATCTCATTACTGGTCATAGGCTTCTGTGCCCTGTTTATGGCTAATTTTTTCTATTACAACTACATCGCTGAAACGGTAGTGTGCTTTGGTGGACTTGCTTTATTAGTTGCAGGAGGAATCATCCTGGCAAATACAGAGAGCCAAAACAAAAAGGCTATGGAAAAGCGGGTAGCTATTCTTGAGGAAAAACGCGGGTTAAACTGAAGGTTTCACGAGAACACAAATGTCGGCTCGTGGGGTCAAAAACACGTTCAAGGCGAACCACGATACAATCAACGGTTTCACGCCCTTGGGCATTGAAGTAAAGTGGACGTTGCGGTTCACTCGCCGACTCGCTCGATAACACGAACGTGGTCTCCACGCATGTTAAGCGTCATTGGAATGACTTGTTCGTACAATTCCATGCTGACTTCTTCCTTGGACTCAGCAACACTGGTAATGCGCGCTTTTTCGCCCTTGAATGCTCCAGTAACGATTTCAACGATACAACCGACTTCAATTCCGCTGGTAACAGCCTTTGGAATGAGGTAAGGAAGAATGTCTTGAAGCGGTGCTTCGCCCGGAAGAACGTTCTTGGCGTTCTTGAGAGGACTTTGGTTGAGGCCACGGCGAGCCGAGGGGTCACGGCCTCCAGAGCGTCCAATGAGTTTCTCAACGTGATGTTGAGCGCTGGATTCTACGAAGACATAGCCACGCATTGCGGTTGGGTGAAGAATCGACATGATTTCTCCGTTAAGCGAAGTCATTGAACCGCTGCCGTGAAGACGAGCGTGCATCTCATCTGCGACACGTTGCTCGGAGTTAATGGCTGTCTTGACGATGTAGAGGAAGGCTCCGACACTACCGTACATTTCACGGAACAGGCCGTCTGCGTTTTCCATGTCAATGTCCGAGAAGATGCACTTGAATTCCTTGATGTTCCCTGGGTCAATCCACTCTGCATGCGTATAGATGCCGGCAGGTTCCACTGCATCTGTATCGGCAACAACGAGGACAGGTATCACATCAACAAGGGAGCGTCCCATGTCAATTCCACGCTCAGGTCCTGAGCCGTGATAGTGGAGGGATTCTACAGGAATCCCGGTAGATGAAGCAACTCGTTCAAGGACTTCTTCAGGTGTGGCTCCGACTCCCCAAACTCCGTCCCAAAGGCCGGAAAAGTATTCGGATTGCTCCGATCTCTTCAGCAAGAGTAATTTTTCTTCAAATCGAACAAATGCAACGAAAGCTTCTGACATAATTTTCACTCCAATCAGTTTCCGATGCCGAAGACATCGTGAATCAACCACGGCAGGAAGTTATCCATAACCACGAGAATACCAAAGCCAATGGCACCCAAAACGAAGAGTCCGATACCGCAGATAATTGAGGTTTGTCGGAATTCTTGCTTCGACGGTTTACGAGCCATGCGGATAATACGAGCCCAGGAGCCACGGGTGATCTTACGGAATTGAGCTTCAATCCTGTCTTGTTGCTCTTGTACCTTCATCTCGAAGGACTTGGACGCGGTTGATTCATCAGACATGGTCTAACCTCAGCCTTCCGACCCACTAACCCCCCCAATATAACGACTCCGCAGTCAAAAGGCAGGGAACCAGCCCTGATAATGCGTCAATTTCCGGCAGAAACAGGCCTATGACGAGAAAACCTTCATTCAATTTGATGGGAGGGTTGATGTGGGGCAAGCGCTTCATTTGCAGATGATGGCGTCCCCTAATCCCTACGACGTATTGGGTGTCAATCGCAACGCAAGCGATGGTGAAATCAAACGCTCTTTTCGTAAACTTGCTCGGAAACATCACCCTGACCGTAATCATGGCGACGCTAAATCCGAAGCGAAATTCAAAGAAGTTCAGGCTGCTTACGATTCTATTGGAACCGCAGAGGCTCGTCGGGAACACGACCAGCAGGAGCAAATGGCAAACATGTTTGGCGGAAGGGGCCGTGGTAGCCCTGGAATGAACTTCGGGGGTGGCGGCATGGGCGGCATGGGCGGCATGGATGACCTCCTTGGACAGATGTTCGGCGGCGGCATGGGCGGCATGGGTGGACGACAGCGGCAACAACGCCAACAACCCAAAGCAAAAGCAGCAACCATCAATGTCGGACTTGACCTAACGGTTGAGCAGGGGTTGGAAGGCGGTCAATTCGAATTCTCTTTCAAGCGATTTAAGCAACAAGGAACGAGCATGGAAACCAAACGGGTCACCATGAAGCTACGCCTTGATGCGGGCGTAGCCCACGGTACGACCAAGACCGTCAAAGGGCAGGGTCATGACCACCCAGAAGGCGAACGAGGCGATGTTGTCGTCACGGTCCGAATTGATGCTGGAGAAGAGTACCGCTGGGAGGATGAGGTCTTGGTTCAAGACGTTCCCGTTCCGTATTCGGTGCTGATGCTTGGTGGGAAAGTGAAGGTGAGGCTCCCCTCCGGCAAAGAAGGGCGATTAACCGTGGAACCGTTCACCCAAGTAGGCGACCGACGAAGGATGAGCAAGGCTGGCTACAATGGAAGTGACCTAGAACTTGAATTTACACTGGTTGAACATGAGGCTTTGACTAACGAGCAAAAAGACGCTCTAGACGGACTTAACAAACTCGGATTGTAACGTCGTTGACTTCATGACGGGTGAGCATAACCAACTGTCATGGCGGGCGGTCAAAGGCGGAAAGGAAAGGGTTCTTCGCGCCCTAATCGCCAAAACAAGAACAAGGGGCCAAAGGCTCCCGAAGATGAACGCTTGTGGCGACGAGTCACCCAGCACTTCTCTGAACCAGAGGATTGGGGTCGTGCTTGGTCCAATGCGGAGGTGGTTGAATTTCTCACCGTCAAGGAACGGATGGAAGCCCAATTTTCC
>JABJFP010000137.1 GCA_018662715.1 Methanobacteriota archaeon
GAAGGCCTCAAGGCAGGCGCAGACATGGTTAACGATGTATCAGGACTTCGCGACAAAGCGATGATTGAAACCGTACTTGAGTGGGAGGCTGCAATTTGTATCATGCACATGCAGGGTGAACCCGGGACGATGCAAACAAAGCCCCAATATGTGAACTGCGTGGAAGAAGTTAGCACCTACTTAGCCAACCAACGCAGCCAACTCATCAAACAAGGCCACCCGAAAGAACTCATTTGTATTGACCCTGGAATCGGATTTGGAAAAGACCACGCCCATAACCTAGCCTTGTTACGAGCAGGGAAACGTATCGGCGAAGATGCCTCAGTGAGCATTCTTTGGGGAGTTTCACGGAAGCGGATCGTTGGCCACCTCACTGGACATGAACATGCAGACGACCGTTTATCAGGGACATTAGGCCTTGCTGCTGTTGCAGTTGCAAGAGGAATCAATCTGCTCAGAGTGCATGACGTGCAGGAGCATGTTGACCTCTTTTTAGCAATGAAGCCGTTTGATTGAAGATTAAACTCCGCCCAACAGAAGGATGGGTGCGACCCACGCTCCAGCCATTGAGCCTAAATTGGTCAAGGCGGTGACCAAGAGAACCTTTCCTGCAGGATTAGACCAGAACGAGGAAAAGTCATCCAACTTCAAAAACTTCTGCAAATCATCCGCCGTTGGTTCGGCAACTTTGAGTTGGACGTATCCTGCAAACCAACCTGCAGCTAACGCAGGATTCAATGAAGTGATAGGAGACGCTGCCGCTGCTGTAAGAACCGCAAGTGGATGGCCTCGGGCAATGATGCACCCAATGGCAGCAAAGACGGCATTTGCAATTGTCCATACGGTGAAGAATTCAATCCAATCTACACCTTCACCGTTTGAAACGAAAACTGCAATTGCTGAGATGAGAATCAACGGCATGGCCCAAGGGAGCATTCGGGCTACACGAGAGCGTTTTGGGAGTGTTGAAAATTCTTCAAGTTCGTGAGAAGGTGAAGGCTCAACCATCTTTTTTGCAACGCCTTTCAAATGACCAGCCCCGAGGACAGCGAGGACTTTCTTGTTCGGGTCAAGTTCCGCCAATTTCCCAGAGATATAGGCATCTCGCTCATCGATGAGGACGGTTCCTGCACCGGGAGAGAATTCTTTGAGCTCTTCCATCATCGAGGAGAGCATATCAGAATCACGAAGTAACTCGTTCACATCAACTTCATCTTCTTCATCATCATCATCCTCAAGGAGTGATGTTAGAAGACGCCACTTTTCTCGAAACTTCATTTTACGCCAAGCACGACGCAGGGTGACTTGGATATCACGGTCTACAAGGGCAATCTCACAACCCGCTTCTTTTCCGATGTTGACTGCAGCAAGCAATTCAGCACCGGGCTGTTGACCTTCATCAAGACCGAGTTTTCTCTGCTCAGCAGAAAGCATAGATTGCAACAAGACCATGGGTGCTTTTCCTTCTTTCACTACCTTGAGTAAACCTTCTTTGTCTAAACGACGATCACTGATGAGTGTCTCATACCGACCCTGACACAGTTCCACTGCCACAATATCAGGCTGATAGGTAGCAATTTGCTCCATGACTGCTTCAACCGAAGCGGTCGCAATGTGTGCTGTACCTAGCAGGCGAAGCCGGTCGCTAACATCGATGAGCGGAGTTTCGTCACCCACGCATTCACCTCAGTTTCATAGTTTCCAAAGATAGGCCCAGAGGGCTAAATTCAACCTTCAGAAAGTGATTTCAACGTTCTCTCGGACGTGGGCTGCAACAGTCCATAGTTCTCGTCGCTCGCATCCCTTGAATCCAGCGACAATGCTTGCAGGAATCATCTGGATAGCCTTGTTGAAGTTGGTTGAAGCAGCGTTGTAGAATTCACGACGGTCTGCAATTTGGTTCTCCAAGGAGACCAATTTGTTTTGGAGGTCCATGAAATTTGCATTTGCCTTCAAATCGGGGTATTGCTCTGCAACCATGTTGATACGAGGCATCATTCCAGAAAGCAAGCCTTCTGCGGCGGCGACACCCTTTACGTCACCACGGCTCAATGCACCAGCAGCCGCTTGGCGTGCTTTTGCGAATTCTTGGAAGATACCTGATTCATGCTCAGCATAGCGTCCAACAATTTTGACAAGGTTCGGAATCATATCGTACCGCTGATTGAGCAATACGTCAATATCGGACCAGGATTTGTTGGCGTTTTCTTCTAGACGAATGAAACGGTTCCAAGTTGTGAAAAACCAAACAATAAGAATCAAAATCACAATTGCTGCAATTGCTGCAGCAACATACATCATGTCAACCATATGCTGTGCTCGGGACAATTCCTACTTGAATCCTTCTCTCCCATACTGATTTCAAGGAGCAAGATGATGAACATCAACTTATTCGCCTCACCAAGGACCGCTGTTTCAACCCGATTTGAATCAGAGTGAACCACTTGAGATGGACAAAATGTACGATACAGCGCTCATCTTTTTTGGAGTATTCTGTATCGCCTTTGCATTCGCTCCAGTTGGGCTAGGAGGAGGATTGCTTTTCGTCCCGCTTTTGCATTATGGTGCAGACCTACCAATTGATGGAACCCTTCTTGCCGTATCTCTATCCCTCACGGCTGTCGTAAGTTATGGGAGTGGCCTTGCCCATCGCAAGAAAGGACACCACGATGACGAAGCGATCAAATCTGCACTTGTTGGAGCGATTCCAGGCGCATTACTAGGCGTTGGTATCGTCGTAGTTCTTGGAGACAACCTTGACACCGTATTCAAAACAGTGAGCATTGTCATCTTGGCTTGGGCTCTTGTGAAAACGAGGAGAAAAATCACCTCAATCCACTCCACTGATGCCGATGAGAGCGTCGAACCAAGAGAAATACAGCACAAAAACCTCAGACTTGGAGCAGCAACGGGAGGCACGCTCTCCTCTGTTCTTGCTATTGGATCAGGAGTAATCTATGTCCCTGTTTTACAGCAATATACTGGATTGAGCACGAGAAAGTCAATCGGTTCCAGCCTTCATTTGATGATGGTCGTCGTTCCCATCGCTGTAATCACGCACTTGGCGTTTATCTCTTCGTCAGAACGAGATGCACTCGTTGAGCAAATTGGCGTACTCTTCGCCTTACCCTTTTTGACATTCATCGGAGCAAGGCTCGGAGCCCAATTTGGAATGAACTATATCTCATCTCAGAACATCATGAAAATTTTCATGAC
>JABJFP010000138.1 GCA_018662715.1 Methanobacteriota archaeon
AGAATTTCCAGATACAGGTAGAGACCACGGCTTGGGACAAGAGGCATGTTGTGTGTTTAGACCTCTTCTCTTTCAAACTTCGGTCGCTTTTCAATGAGCCCAATGAGGCACTGAATTTATTTGTAATGCACATAATTACAAATCGTCATCATATAGTTACGCTTATATGCCGGGGACACTTGTCTACAGATAACGGAGGAACCAAGATGAGCCAACCAACCACGGCAGTATCACTCAGAATCACTGAGGAAGATCTTGCTTTGCTTGATGCCCAGGTAGGCCTCAAGGGTTCCCGAAACCGTTCGGATGTTGTCCGAATGGCCATCCAAGAATACCTTCACAACCGTCCGCTTTTGCAGGACATGGATTCCGTGCGAATCCCACTGGGACGGCATGACCAACAGCAACTTGGAAAACTCTACGAATTGCTAGGAGTCACTCCTGAAATCGCAGCCCAAGAAGGGATTAAACTCTACATCGCCAAAGCAACAGCTTCTTTGGCGCCGATCAATAACACACTCGATGCAGTTCTGGAGGCGTCCAGAGCAGCAACGATACGACGCAGTGAATACCAAGAATAAATGGTGAGAGAGCGGAGGGGATGGGATGATTTGGCAAAACTCAGGATACAACCTAAGTGGAGCCACCCTTATGGCCAAGCAAGTTCGGTCAAACTTGCATGGTTTTGCCTCACTGTGTCAGCGTGCCCGTCATGCACGTCTTGGCCCTGGTTACCCCAACCAAAACCCCACAACCCCCCCCTTGGATGACGGCCAGGGGGACTCTGATTCCACTCCAGCTTGCTGAGTTGGTGGTTCCCGTGCCCAGCCCCCACATATCTGGGCACATCGATTTGAAACCAGCGTAAGCCATCTTCCGCAATCCCAATCCTTTAGGAGGGTCGTCGGCGCATGAGCGATATGAACGACAAGAATGTGGTGATTCAACCACCGCAATTCCCGTTCCTTGCCCACTCTCAACCTCGACCTGGGCAACTTGAAATGATTCAAGACTCAATCAAAGCTCTCGAACTGGGTGGCTACCATCTTGCCGCGGCTCCAACTGGAATTGGTAAAACCGCAGCATCCCTGGCTGCTGCTCTTCAAGTTGCGAGCCAACAACCTCAGCGGAAAACAATTTTCTTCCTTACATCCCGCCAAACCCAGCATCGTATCGTTGTTGACACCGTTCGTAAAATCAACCAACAACGAGAAGGCATGGCTCCGATTAGACTCGTAGACATGGTCGGTCAAGCCGGCATGTGCGTTCAAGAATTTGCCAAAGAATCATCCGTTGTGTTTTCCCTCATGTGTAGCCAAGCACGCAAATCAAGGTCCTGCCGACCATGGATCACAAGTGCGCCTGGGCTCAAGGAACGAATTCTTGAATCACCGCTTCACGTTGATGAACTCGTATCGCTTACTCGAACCCACACCGTCAACGGAGAAGTTACCCAAGCATGCCCTTGGAAAGTTGCCCGTGAAGCCGTGAATGGTGCTGATGTATTTGTCGGAGATTACAATCACCTCTTTGATGAAGGCGTTCGTGACTCTAGCCTGAAGGCCATGGACCTGTCCCTGGAGGACATCATTATCGTTGTTGATGAAGCACATAACTTGCCCGACCGCATCCGGCTTACGCTTGAAAAGCGACTTACTCAGACGATGATTCGGAACACGTTTGCTGAATTGGAAGAGTATGTTGGTACGCTTCAGCGATCCATGAACATGCCCGGAGGAGAGATGTTGGCAGCAACCCACGACTTAGCATACTGGGCTTTTGAGGTCATTCGCACGTCAAGAAAGAGTTTTGCGGACTTTTTCAGCCGTCTTCGTTCATCACTTACAGGAGATAAAGAAGAATGTGAAGTTCAAGTTGACACGCTTCTCCAGGTATTCCATCGTGCCTGTGATGAAGTTGACGGGATTGTTGGACAAAAGAATTTGAACTCACCTCCTGTTCAACAAAGCAAGCACGGCGTAGACCCAGCCGTCCGAATCCATCAACTACGAGACATTCTTTCAGCAGTTGATGTGGACATGGATGCAGGAGACGATGGGAATCCAATGGAGCCGAATGCTCATCGAGTTGCTCAGATTCTTGATTGTCTCATTCGCTTTGGCTCCACAACTGCAATGACAATGGTGTACGATACTAAAGGAAAAGATGGCCGAATCACAACCCATCTGCTCGACCCAGGACTTGTCTCAAAACCCGTAATCACCGGCTCTGCCGGGGCCGTATTGATGTCAGGTACACTGTATCCGCCCACAATGTATGCCAACATCTTGGCACTACCAACAGCCAAAACAACTGCTGTGGCATACCCATCACCTTTCGCCGCCATGCGTCGCCCTGTACTCGTCGCCTCTGACGTGACGACAAAATACACTGAACGAACGCCACAAAATACGGATTTGATGCGACAACACATTCAATCACTTATTGATACGACACCTGGAAACGTAGCCGTATTTGCCCCGTCATATGCACTGCTCAATTCCATTGTTGCTGAGGCCCATTTCTCGGGGGTTCGAATGATGGTTGAAGACCGGAATTGGACCAAGCAAGATTTGGACCAAGTGGTAGAAACTCTCCTTGAAGAGAAGAAATCCGGCCGGCGTATTCTGTTGGCAGGAGTGTTCAATGCGCGCCTTTCCGAAGGTGTTGACTATCACAGTGGCGCATTGGATGCTGTTGCTTGTATTGGCATTCCAAATTCACCACCTTCTGTTCTTTCTTCAGCGCTAAAGGCCCATGCCGAAGAGCGTTTTGGAAGGAATCTTGCATGGAGGTACACCGTATCCCAGCCAGCCATCAATTCAATCCTGCAAGCGATGGGGCGCCCAATTCGTTCTATTGGAGATAGAGCCCTCATCGTGCTTCTGGACCGAAGAGTTACAGAACGAACCTACGCCTCATGTTTCCCGGAAGATCTCAGAATGAACGAATCGAGTAGCCCGGAATCAACCGGACATTTTGCACGTAGATTTTTCTCAAAAATACATCCGGATTCCACCTTGGAATGAAAGAAGGTCCTACCGAAGGTTCATGTGGGCTCGTCGTATCCAAACCTCATGGACGAATGGTCACCTCTCGCAATTGAGCAATCACCAAGTACGACGAATCATCACTCGGATGGGCCAAGTTTGGACGGCTTCTCACCGGATGCATCCATGCTCCAAGCCCAATTTGAAACGGAGTCAACTCATCTGAGTGAGGTTCGCCAACTTCACACTGAAGTATTGGTGACTGCAGGTATGCTTCCTGAAACATCACTCGCTGAAGCAGAACCAGAACGTGCACTTTCTTGGGTGGTTGAATCCATTAATGGAAGAATGAACCCTGACGGCCTTACCATTCCAATGCTAGGGACCACCTACGATGATCTCCACCTACGATTCAAGACCATCAATGACCAAACTGTGGTTCAACTGCAGGTAGATGATGGAGACCTTCCCCCGTTGGTCAAGGAAATTCCACTTCCCAAGGAAGCTTCATCAAACCTTACTGCTGAATTCAGCAACGGTCGCCTTCATCTTCGCTGGTAACCATCAGCGCTGAGGGAACTTCTGAATCTGTTCGATTTCAGTTCCCATTCGTGTCAATGATTGGACTGCAACTTCTTGATGCTGACTTCCCATTTCTTCACGACTGTAACGAGCCATTTCGAACGTATTGTCCAGTGCAGTAAGGGCATCATCAGAGACTCCATGCAAAGCCTGACGGATGGCAAATTCAAACTCACGAACGGTTTCGAAATCTCTTCGCAAGAATCCACGTTGTTGGAGGATTCCACAGAGGTCTTGGTAACAGGTAAAGATGGATTCACGAACCGCATCACCTGCTGCAAGTAATTCAGCGGTGTATGCAAAGACCTCGGCAGCGTCCTTCAACAGATCATCAGAAGCAACCTTGCGTCGGTAGAGAACTACGCCTCCAGCGATGAGGGCTCCGAGTAGTAGAACCAAGACATAAGCCCACGGAGATACTGGGGATTCTTCCACAGCGTAGGAATATTTCAACTCAAATCCTTCACTGCGTTGAGCCTCAAAGTCTTGTGTGCTTTGGCTGGAAATACGTGGGTCATTGATGACGATATCCAAGGTGACTTCGCCCCAGAAGGAATAGTCGCCGTATGGTGGGTCGGCAGGGAAGTCAAAGATGACTTCGCCCGAGTTATCCGTCTGACGCTGTTGGGATGCAATTTGACTGTTGTTTTCATCGTAAAGATAGACTACAACATTGATGCCAGGGATTCCATTCTTGGTATCCATTGCAGTGATGAGAACTTCGATGTCAATTTCTTCTTGAACGCCCTCTACAATTTCTCCAACGGTAGGAACAATGTTTGCATTGACTTGTACGAAGACAGCCTTGCTTACCGTTCCTGGATTAAGATAGTTTGAATCGTTACGAGCAGAGTCAACTGCAAAGTATTGCGATCCAACGTCGAGCCAATAAGGTGCGGTTGCTGTCATGGAGAAGTTTCCGTTTGCCCATGTGACGAGCGCCGTTGGGAAACATTGAGCACCTTCTCGACCACTTGCACATTCTGAGCCGTTACCGATGGTCAAGAGGAGGTCTTCGAAGACTTCTCCTTCACCGCCAACTTCCTGGATTGAACCCGTGTAGACAATTGGCGCAAACACATCATCAGACCTTGTCACAATCGATGACGAGGTGGGGTCAAGGGTAATGATAACATCAGACCAAACCAAAAGGTTGCTATTGGCTGAAGCAGCGAGATGTGCTTGTGTACCTTCGAAACTAACAGTCAGTGAGTGCGTTCCACGTGAGAGGTCCATTGTAGCAGGAATAGATGCTGACCAAATTCCATCAGCTCCGGTCACGGTTGAGAACAACGGAACTCCGTCCATTGAGATGTCAACCATCATTCCAACCAAGCCGTCACGATCCACAGTGTCATAGTCATACAGACGACCGGTGACTTCCCACGAATCTCCACGAGTTGCATCAATGCCGTCATCAAACAGGAGAGTGACCCACGACCGGTGAGAAAGGAAGAAGGTCACGTTTCCGGAACCTGAACGGTAGTATCCTTGTGAGGCAACATCGGCTTCGAGGGTGTGGTTACCAAACGAAAAGATGTCTGGAACCAACCAGTCAAAGGTAAACGCACCGTTTTCATCCGTGGTGAGTGAGGTGATGACAATACCTTCTACAATCAACTGAACTTCATGATCAGCGATTCCAAGGAGCTGGTTATCAACAACAGTTCCGCTCACCGTTACCGTTTCGTTAACGGCAACTGGAGAGGACATATCGACAGTAACAAGAACCGGACTGAAGATTTCCCAAACACCTGTGGCACTGCTTGGAAGGTAAGCCACTGTTCCTGTGAAACGAATTTCAACAGAGAGGGGGCCAAGTTGGGCCTCCGCTGGAACAGGGTGAACTGCGACGAAGTAACCGTTTTCGTCGGTCGTGGTGTTCGTCAACCATTGTCCATCCAGCCAAATTCCAATCGTCAAATTCGGCAGGCTGTTGTCGACAAGGTCAACGAGTTGACCTTCAAGGGTCATGGTTGATTCACGGTCTGCTTGGCCGGTTGGGGTCAAGAAGATGATCTCAGTAGGGACGCTAACATTGAACCCAACTGTTCCTGAACTGGGCATGTAATATTCTGGATTGATGATGTCACCGTAACCAACAGGGTCTACCCAATCACGACCGCCACGGAATTCAACTCCAATCACGTGAGGCCCTGCCGAAATATCATCGGGCAGCGTGTAGCCAAGGGTGTAGGAACCGTCGGTAGCATTGGTCTCAATGCTCGCCACTGGGACACCGTCAATCGTGAGGTGAACAACCGCAGTAGCGGGCGCACCTGCATCCATGAGAGGCATTCCTAAGTCATCAAGGAGCGTTCCATTGACCGTCAATGAATCACCAGCAGTAAGGACAGTTGGAGCATCGACGATTGTGAGGTTGGTTGCTGCTAACACCACAAAGAGAGTTGTGCCGTTTGAACCAAGGATTCCAGTCGTACCTGAGATTCCGACATAGGATGCACGGATGTCTGCTGGTCCAGCTGTTGAGTCATAGGGTACGAGAAGTGTCCCGAATGCAGTGCCGTTAGGCGCTGTAACGAATACTCCGCTCACATTGGTTCCTGGTAGAGTCACTGTTACGGATTGATTGTCTATTGCATCGCCTTGATTGTCACGCAAAAGAAGTTGGAAGGATACATTGGTTCCACGATCTGTACGGTCGTTCAACGAAGGCTGACCGATTCCGTCAAGGCTTGGTATGATGAAATCAAGCGTTGAGAATCCTCTTGAATCAAAGGTTGTGTTGTTGTCTGAACCCACGTAATAATTGACATTCGGTAGGTAGGTTGCTTCCATCACATGCGTTCCTGCAGCAAAGGTTTCCGTAAGGCGTAGGGTTGCGTTCCAGTATCCACCAACACCAATGGCTCCTCCAGTCACGGTAAATCCTGTTGGAACTCCGTCAATTGAAAAGAGGACGTTCGCATTTGGAAGAGTGATATTATCCCGTTGAGTTAGTCCTGAGCCGTTATCGGATGTGACCCGGCCAGAGATATTGAATTCATCTCCGGCAACCGGATTGTCCGAAATGGCATCAACGACCATGAAGGTCAACGAACGAACGGTAATGGTAGTGAGGTTTGCCGAGGTTGAAAGGAGGTCAGATGAACCGTTGTAGACCATTTGAACGACGATGAGTCCCAAGGGGTGGTCGTAAGGTATCGTATACGAGAAGTTCGCAAAGCCTTCTCCGTCAGTTGTAGTAGATGTCAACCAAGTTTCATGGAATTCAAGACCAACGTCATAGCCTGCCAGAGGGGCAAAGAGGTCCGAAGCCTCAACAAGTTTTGCTGACATGTTGATTGTATTTCCACGGTTAATCACCACCGGGTTAAGCGGAACCAAATTCTCTAAACGGGATACGCCCATGACCTGAATCGGTGTTTGAGCTGTTGCGGTCAGATAGAACGGTGAAGATTCGTTGACTACGGAGATGACGAGTGTATGAGGGCCGCGTTGAGTTCCGTTGTTGGCTGTGTCGGTTGGAACGCTCATGTTGAAACTGCCGTTCGTGGTAGTGGAAAACCCGTTGAGAAGGAGTTCATCTGGATACTCAAGCCAGAAAACATTGAGTCGGACTGGTGAGATCAACGGTCGTGAACTGTTTTCTGCATCAAGCACCTGTCCAACCACATTGAACGGTGTACCCGCAGTGATGGTGGTTGGAACATTGTTGAATTGGATATCACTCGTAACTTGAATGGTGATGTTGAGCAGCGTGGAGTTACCAAGATATCGAGTATTACCAGCGGTCAATGATGAACTGATATCATCCTGAACGATGACCAATAAATCGTAGTATCCCGGAGCAATACCCGATGGTGTGAAGCTGAAGGTTGCGTTACCATCAGCATCAGAGGAAACGGTTCCCAAGGAGGTGTTTGTAACGCCGTAGTCCCAAATGTAATCCACTGAAGCCCCAGTGATGTTTGAACCGTCCGCGAGATCGGTAATCTTAGTAACGAAATCAACGGTATTGTTCATTTCAACGATGTAGTTTTGCCGTTCAGCCGTGACAACGACTTCTGATTCGATTCCTCCAAGAGTTGAGACCAGTGTTGGTGGACTCGGTGGTAGGCTGGTATCGAGATAAGAATAGTAAGCACCTCCAATTGGTGCCTGAGATTCAAAGTCAAACTCTACCACAAAGTCGTAAACTCCCGAAGCGATGGTGGTTGGCATGGTGAATGGGATGTTGAAGGCTCCTGTGGAATTGTTCAGCGAAGATGTAGCGATGTCAACAGGTCCGTCTTCGAGGTTAATAGTGACGCGAATCTGGGTTCCATTGTTGAGAACTGGGGTATTGTAGAACGCATCGAAGATGTCACCGAACAAGAAGGTGGAGTTACCAATATGAGTCCAATCCTGCCCGATTGAAAGGTTGTATCCTATTTCAGCCTGCACCCGTATGCTTCCGTTACCGATGGATGGCTGGTAATAATCTGATCCGTTGAACGATATGTCAATCGGATAGTCCCCTGCACGGAGGTCGGCGGCAAGTGGCCAAGAGAACTCAACTATGTCGCCACCTGGGTCGGTGGTGGTATTGTACCACGTTCCATTGAATGAGAAATCATAGTCCCCCAAAAGAACGAGATCTTGTACAAACCCTCGGTGGTCTCTAATAGAGATCTCAACAGTACCGTCAAAGCCTCGCATCTGAGCAGATTCAGCAACTTGGAATCCAAGGAAACCTCGCAAGAAGTAGGGCACACTGGTGCTTACATCGGCATCATCCGTTGCGGGAAGGGTTGCTGGGAAGAAGCGAAGACGCACTTCTAGTTCACCTGAACCAACCATTGTTGAAGAGGGGAGGAAATGTTGGACAGAGAAGGTACCCGTAACGCTTACGTTGAAGACTTGGAACCAAACATCACCACTGTTGTTGCCTCGAATAGCAAGTTGCAGATTTCCAGTCAATGGCACAGGTGATGCACCTACTGCAACCGCAGAGCCGTTCACCCAAATGTCATCTTCGAGAAGGAGGATGCTGTTGTTGGCTAATGGACCCTCAATAACAGCGGTTAGATTTGGTGCATCCGTCACATTGAGAACGATGGAGGTTGTTGTAGGATTGAGGTGGAATGCCTCAAGCGGGATACCTGTGACGGAGGTATCCTGCCAGCCTGAATATCCAAGCGTAGCAGAGAGATTTCCTTTGGTTTCAAATTCGCTTAAATTCAAGGTGAAGGTGAACGCTCCGGCACTATCAACAAGTCCGGTCAGATTCTGAGCACCGTCAACAGAAGAGGTATATGTCATCCAAACAGTTTGATTTGGAAGTTGGAAGAAGACATTGAGTGGTTGGTTCTCAAACTCAAGCAACCCCTCGATGACCGTAGTTGCGCCTGCTCCAGCAACCGGAGCGTTGATGACTGCAGGAGCCGTATGGAATAGGGTTGAATTCTCTGTCACGTTAACATAACCATCGTATATTGCCCCTCCATTTGGAACATAACCAAACTGCCGGTATTCTACGACGATATTGTGCATACCCGGTGCCGAAGGAGCATCTGGGGCACCTGAGAAATTGAAACTTCCATTTGCATCGGTTCGGAACTCCCCGATTAGGCGATCCATTGAACCGCCTGGACCTGGAACAAGGTTTGCCTCGGATACTGGGACAAGATAGGCAAAGACAGGGACCTCCGAAGCGGGAGTTCCGTTCTCTGCATAGCGGAGTTGCCCTGTTACATTGATGTCTTGAGTACTGTCACGAGTCCAAGTCAAGGTGGAAATGGTTTGGTTCACAACTTCCATTTCTTCTGCTGGTGGGCAGGGGTCAAAGGGAACCCAGCCTAGGTCTGTGTTTCCGTTTGCACTGTTTTGTTGAAGTCGGACTTCGGACCAAGTAGTGGCGTCGGTGGCATAGACTGCATAGCCTTCTCCCGTCCACGTACCTCCAGCATAACCAGTCACTTGACGTGCTGGTAGACCGGCAAGGCGAGCCATGGTCACGAATAAAGTGTTGAATTCACGGCAAGAGCCTTCTTTTCTTGTTTCAAGAATATTCAGGGTCGTGTCGAGAATGGAGGGAGTTCCTGAACCGTTGTAATTACGCTTGAATTCAGTTGTAGCATTCCCGTTGGTAAGGAACTCTTCAAGCGATGCTGCAACGCTGTAGGCATCCGTCGCTCCTGAATCTGTAACGACGCCATTTGTAACGTTGAAGACATAGGAGTGGACATCGTTTGAATTGGTAAAGATTTCATCGGTTATGAGTTCGTACGGGAAGCCTTGGCCAGGTACTGTTGTTGATGCTAGAGTCGCCCAATCGAAGTAATACTCTGGTTGCTGGAACCAAAGTTCGTTGATGGGGCCTTGGTCGACGGTGAGGGTGTGCGTGTCGTTATTTCTTGAGAACGTCGCAATCGATTCAAACACATACGATATGTTGGAATAGAACGATGGCACTGGAATTTGACCTACACTTATGGGATTGTTGTAATTGATGGTCCATTCAACAGTGTCGTTTGCGAACGATAGAGGAGCAAGATGTGTCAGGTTACTGTAGGGGATTGATACTGCTTCCTTAGGATGCACACTGTCTAATTGCGCATACGTAGAACCCGTGTAAAAATCGTTTGTTACAGCTCGCCAACGGTGGATGCTGTCCACGTCAACAACACCGGTGGTGTTGTTAGCCCAGAAGATAACATCGTTGTTGAGGATGTCATCGGTAGGGTCGAAGGGGTCAAACGGTGACCCTGCGCAATTTGCAACCCAATAAAGGTCAGGACATTCAATTCCATCAAGCAACCCACCGCCGTCCGTATCAGGATTGGTCCAGTCGGTTCCTGTTTGATTTTCAATCGCATCAGGGACGCCGTCACCGTCAAAGTCATCCGGTTGGATGTCGTCACTTGGGTCATTTTCAGGATTGGTTCCGTCAAAGTATTCTGTGCGGTCATTAACGCCACCTTGGTCCGTGTCAAACGAAGCGAAGTCCGTCACCCACACGTCCTGAGAACCGTTGGTTATTCCAATAAATTGCAAGTCGCAACCTGTACTGTTCTCAAAATAATTGTTGAGCCCATCCCCGTCTGCGTCTAACAAATTCGCACAAGGTTCGTTTGGATCTGTATTGTCCGAGATTTCTCCGAAGTCGTCAACTCCATCTGCATCAGAATCTGCAATATTTGGGTTTGAGAACCATCCGAAGGTACCCAACAACTCCTGCCAGTCGGCAAGACCGTCTCCGTCACTATCTGTGAAATCATCATCGCAATATTGCTGTGTGGAGCCGATGGTTCCAGATGCCACGGCATCTGTATGGCAGAACGATCCGTTCCGGTTAGCAACTTGACTGGGCGTAGCGGTTGGGCCGTTTGATGCACCCTGGATTACCGCATTCACCACCGTTGCATAAGCAAAAGATTCCCAAGTCCCAGATACATTGTACCAGCCTACGCCACCTCCTGGATTGAAGCCACTACCGTCCCCAATTGTGAGTTGGTTTGTAGAAGAGTCGTAACTCACAAATGTGGTTTCAAAGTTCACAAGAGAATCGCAAGGATCAGTGCCATGGCTGATGTTTCGCTCATCACCGTCACTGATGCCACCAAAGTCTGTATCAGCGACGTTCCAAAGCGTGCAAGAGAGGTTTTCTTCCCAGTTTTGTATACCATCGTTGTCTGCATCACCAGCATCTTCACGGCGAGTGGGGTCGGTTTCACCCTCGTCCACTAATCCGTTGAAATTGGTATCTTCTTCACCGTCGTCAAAGGCATCGTCATCGGTATTGTTGTCACGGGGGTTGCTGGCTTGGGCAGGGTTACCGTATGCACCGTTAACTTCTACACCATCGCTAATGCCGTCACCATCAGTATCTGATGCCGTAGGGTCTGTGAGAAGTGTAAGTGCTTCATATGAATCATTGAGGCCGTCACCATCAGTATCGGCAATCTGTGGGTTGGTTGAGGTGATTCCGTCCACCTCTGCCGTGTAGGTTGCACAGGCACCGGGACCCACACCTTGGACAGGGTCACAAGGCGAAGTGGTTTCTGTCACTGCGCCGTCAGGGCCGTTTCTAAAACATGGAGAAGAACCGCACATTGTAGTCCACGTCGGATTAACGTATTCCATGAGATTGGTTAGCCCGTCTCCGTCAGGGTCTCCGTTTGGCCCGTCTGCATTCGATGGCGATGTTGCATTAAGGCCATTTGCTGCCTCCCATCCATCGTTCATTCCATCTCCGTCGGTATCCCATCCAGCTGGGTCTTCGTCAATGAGTCCATCTCCGTCGTCATCGTCGCTCAAACAATCTGCATCTCCATCGTTATCTGAATCAGCAGCATCAACGAAACCGTCCTTGTCATCATCAAATCCATTCGTACAGATGTTCCCTACAGGGTCTTCGTCACAAAGGATGATGCTGCCAGTTCCGTCAGAACCAGCGTCGCCGCAAGCAGGTTGATTGTATTGCATGGAATTTTCTTCGTTCCAGTCGTTGACCGGAATGGTTCCGTTCCACCAAACACCGTTGTCAAGAACTGAGTTGGTGCTGGGATTGTCCCAACCATTCGGCATGAGGTAGGTGTATTCCTGAAGGTTTGACATTCCATCTCCATCAGGGTCTGCAACTGCGCCGTCTGCTCCGGTGGAGGAAAGGGGGTCAAGCCCATACTTCCACTCCCACCCGTCAGGAAGGCCGTCATTGTCTGAATCCGGGTCATTCGGCTGAGTGTTCATGAGGTACTCCAGACCGTATGTCAGCCCGTCACCGTCTTGGTCCGAGGCTGCTTGTACATCGATCGCAAGATACTCAATGGATGCAAGCGATGACAATACCATCAAAAGCGTCAAAAACACTGATTTTACAGCATTTTTACGCTCTGAAAGGCGCAATTGAGGAGTCGCGGCAGTTAGGTTCGAGCCTGTCAGCATGGTTCTCACAAGGGACGGTGTGTTTTATGCCTCATAAGGGAAATGGTACGATGTTCATACAACCCGATGAAAAGAGGGTTGATTTTTACTCAAATGTCGTCAAGTTCCTCGAGCAATTCAAGGTCGTCATCTTCATCTTGGGCAATCACTGGCTCTGGCATGGAATCATCCATCTCAGTCGACTCCTCTTCAAACAATTGCTCCGTTTCTTTTTCTGGAATAAATGCCTCAAAGTGTTGTGCCGGCTGTTGCCTGCCCCGACGGGCAGCGTAGAGCAAGAGCACGCCCAGAATCACATAGAACACCATGGTCTGAGGCTCGGGATTGGTCAATTCACCAAACAAACAGGATGCACCGGTACATTCAGTCACGTACTGGAACGTGAAGGTTTGTTCAAACTCTTCCGCATAGGGAGTTTCGTTATTCATCGGTGTAACCTTGAATTCAAACCCAATTGAAGCACTGTCCTTGAGGGTATCGGGCGCAGTCAATCTAAGGCTGAAATCCTTGCTTTCATATGCAGAAAGCTTCACGATAATGAAATTTCGACCCAACTGATTGGAAGTTGCACTGATCGCGCCTTCCCAGCCAAGTGGTTCTTCCAAGAGAATAACGACGTCAAGTTCTACGTTGTTTTGGTTGGTGATCTTAAACTCTAAGTTCTTCTCTTCTCCAGATGAGAAACGTGATGCTTCGGACTTTGCTGTGATCTCAAGTCTACCAGGGACAACGTCCTCCTTGATGATGACCTTCACTGGAAGGTCGAAATACCGTGGCTCATTTTCTTCCTCGACTCCTTCCTCGATAACTCGGGTGTAAACGATGTGCTCTCCAGCCTCAACCTGTCCGTTCAGTTGGATACTGAGTCGGAGGTCAACGTATTCATCAGCGGGAAGGGTAACGACCACAATGTTATCATTGGTATCATTGGAAATGGTATATCCCCAAGCGGTGTATTTCGGATTGTTATCTGCGTTCCTTGACAAGTCACGAGGATTGATGATTCGCCATGTTGTTTCGGCCGTACTTGTGCTTGATGAATCAGAAATACGCACGTTGTACCATACATCTTGAGTAGGACTCACAGGACCTACTTGACCGAGTAGATTGTCCTCACCAACGCCATCACTATCGGCGATGACTTCTGCGAGAATTCCAAAGGTTCGATGCACAGTAAATGCCACATCAGTTCTCAATTCAGAATCCTCTGTGCTTGAGAAAGCAAGAGAAAAGAGACCAATGTCGAGGCTTTCTCGGTCTTCGGGAGGGAACACTTGCATGCGCACTGTTAGCAGTTTAGTAGACCCAATATCGGTTGTCAAATGATAGATACCTTCTTCAGTGAGCTCAGCCCCGGTTTCATTGGAGTAAAAGCGGTACTGCCAGTCATCAGGTTGTTCCAGCACCCGGATCTTGAACGAGTCAGTATCAAACCCTGAATTGAAAACATCAATGTAGAAGTTTTCGCTTCCGTTGAATGCATCAACATAGTGTGAAAGGCCCTCGTCATAAGATTCGGGACGGGTTGAATCTGCTATTTGTTTTTGATGTTCTTCGTCTTCGTATACTGAAATTCGAGGGGGTGCAAACACATCGACCTTCTCGAAATCAATTCTTAGGTTCTTAATGGCGACTTCTTCACTTTGCCCTTGGTCGTTTGTTGCATAGACTCGAGCTTCGATTTGGAGATATTCGGGGGCATCGGATAAGTCGCCTTCTGGGACCTCAATCAACAACTCGGGTATTGCTGAATCGCCTCCACCCGTCAAGGTGTACGAACCGCTGGCTTGACTCCACAAAGGTTCAGCCCATTCAATAGGGAGATTGTCAGCAATGTCAAAGACCACATCCAAACTTGATGAGGCGGACCCAGTATGCTCGATGAGGAAATTCACTTTGCTGGTTTGCCCTGGCGCATAAAGCACAACATCAGGTTGATTTTGAGGAACGGTAAGATATACATCATGTTCCAAGAATTCTAAGCCTGGATGTTCGAAGAGAAGCGAATGCCCTTGCACGTCGTTAATCTCCAAACGAACAGGATATTCACCAGAGGCTAAGCCAGAGGCAGTGAAGTTGTAAACTCCTACGAGCCCGTTATTATCTAGCTTTAAGGAGTCATCATCAAAATCCTCCTCAAACACTGAGTTCGCTCCGTTAGGAGTGCTCATAATAAGCGTGACATCTTCAATATCTTCACGGCCGAATGCATCTCTTACTTCCACAGAAAAACGCATTTCACGGAATTCCAAACGATGGTTTGGAGACCATTCCAATTTTTCTGCATCGTTCCAATTGCAGCCAAAGTCACCATAGCAACTGTGGACGCGAACAGATGAACCAGAAAGTGCATTGGTCGTGATTTGAAGCCGGGAATAACCGCTCGCACTTCCGACCTTTCCATAAGCAAATTCAACGTCACAGGGGGTTTGACCAAACCCTCCAGTATTGTCTTCACAACTTGCTTGGGCATCAATTCGAATTTTGAGTTGTTTGCCCTGAGGAACCATAAATCCGGATGAACCGATGTTGAATTCAACTTCAAGAACGGTCCAAGTACAACTGTTCTGTGAAAATGGAGCGGTTGAACAAGGATTCTCTAGCGATTTGCTTGTAGATGTAATCTGCTGGTCACCTGCTTTGATGGAAAACGTCACATCGGCAGTTGAACCATCAGCACCACTGAACTGATAGTATATCGAAAGACGAGCGACGTTATTGCCTCCGGTACCGTTAACATAGAGGTTACTGATCATTTCAGCGCTTCTAAATTCAAGACCATCAATGGCGCTTCCTTCTTCTTGACCCGTGTCGGGTACAATGGTTGTAATCGAACCTTGGCCGCCATAGGTGTCATTCTTTTTCTCAAGGTAAAGGTCGTAGGTTTGTTGATTTGCAGTATTTCTGAAGATAACCGGTGAATCGTCCTCAAACAATTCAATTTTCTCCTCATTTGTAGCGAAGAGCACGGCGCTTGTTGAAAAAACCATCAATGCTGCAAGGAACCAAGCGACTGAGTGCGAATGAGTTGCAGATTTGCTGTACAGCATCTTGTTCACCATGCCTGCGTGGTGCAGGGGGTGTTAAACGGTTTTGCATGGGATGCATCAAGTTAAGCGATTCTAGACGACATTAGAATGAAGCCGAAGGGGTTGATGCAGGGGGTGGGATACGAACCCACGAACCCATACGGGACCGGATCTTAAGCCCGGCGCCTTTGACCACCTCAGCCACCCCTGCACCCCATGCGGTGGCGCCTTCCTTCTTCAATGAAACTCAAGCGTCTTCAATCGACCAACCGCCATCCACATGGAGCACTTGCCCAGAAAGGTGAGGTGCTTCCAGCAGGTGTTGTACTGCTGCGGCAATGTCTGATGCTTGGCCGGAGCGCCCCATCGGCACTTTTTCGAGGACTTTTGTGAAATGTTCAGATTCCCACTCCGCAGCCATAATCGCCCCGGGTGCAACACAATTGACGTTGACATCAGGACTCAGCTCCCCTGCGAGATTCAGCATAAGTTGACGCAGCCCTGCTTTGCTCGAAGTGTAGTGTGAAAGGCCCTCCCAAGCCTTGCCCCAAGAGGTATCAACGACTCCGACAACGGACCCCTGGGTTGCTCGCAATTCGGGTAGAAATTGTTGAGTCAAAAAGTACGGGGCCTCCATGTGTAAACGGTTTAAGTTTCGGAAGATTTCAAACGATGTTTCTTCAAACTTAGATTGGCTATAGAACGAGGCATTATGGACGAGTCCGGAAAGCCCATTCGCCCTCACCGCAGGATGGTTTTTTACTTCTTCAACCATCGCTTTCAGTTGGCCATCATCGGTCAAATCCGCCTGCACGATTGCACCACATTTGCGATTGTTACGAACCTCTGCTTGTTCGAGCAGTTCTTGGGCAGGCTTCATTGAAGAACGAACATGAACAAACACGAACCATCCAGAGTCCATGAGCCTGTTTGCCGTGGCTGCACCAAGCCGGTGGCCAGCCCCCGTAATCAGTGCAATCTTGGTGTTCATAATGTCAATGGCGAGGACCCAATTCATGAAACCTCGTATGAATTCATGAATCAATACCGCGGCTTCACCAACAAACCCTTGAATCACACACCTTTTTGATGGACTCCGACTGCCCCATACCAAGGAGGGGGTCAAATAGAAGGAAAACCTCTCCCAATGGCCGCTTCCAAGGGAGGTTCTAAATCGCCTCCTCGCCGCAAACAGCGACTCCCCAAATGGTTCAAAACCCGACTTCCAAGCGGCGAACAGCAGGCCATATTCAACACCACAAAAACAGCAGTGAAGGACAACAAACTCCACACCGTGTGTGAAGAGGCGCGATGTCCCAACATTCACGACTGCTGGGCATCGGGTGATGCAACCTTCATGATCGCCGGCCAAGAATGCACCAGAGGGTGCCGATTTTGTGCGGTTGGGACCATCAAGAGACCCCCCGCCCTTGACCCCGAGGAACCAGCACACCTCGCAGAGGCTGTGACCTCCATGAATTTGCGCCATGCAGTCATCACTGTGGTCAATAGAGACGACCTACCAGACAGTGGGGCTGACCATTACAAACAGTGCATTGACGCCGTTCACTCCCAAGCACCCGAAGTTACGCTTGAACTTCTCTGTTCAGATCTTGCCGGAGACCATGTCGCTCTCGAACATTTACTGAACGACAGCCCGCTCTCAGTATTTGCTCACAACGTTGAATGCGTCCCTCGACTTGATGCGACGGTCAGAGACGCACGAGCATCGTTCAGCCAGTCATTGGAAATCCTCAGGCAAGCCAAGGTATTGCGCCCAGACATTCTTACAAAATCATCCCTCATGGTCGGGGTTGGAGAAACCGATGATGAAATTCTGGAAGCTCTGGACCTCCTCAGGGAAGCGGGAGTTGACCTTGTCACGATTGGACAATACCTCGCTCCGTCTGCAAACCACTTGACTGTTGACCGTTTTCCTGAGCCCGAGATGTATGACATTTGGGCCGTTCACGCAATAAATATCGGATTCTCCGGTATTGCGAGCGGACCCTTAGTCCGTTCATCGTTCAAAGCAGGCCTCCTTTACAGGAAAACTAAGGATGCTGATAACACAGAAACAATGCCCGGTGCATATGTCCGTGTAGCCAACCACCAAAGCAACCCACCGACACCCCTTAAGGTGGACCGGTCCTGAGGTGAAACAATGACGGAGAGAAGCACGGTTACAACCTCGCCCTACACGATTGGGGTTGCACCATTCCGTCCCGGAGACACGCCATCCTTCGGTGACAAATTTGTTGAACAACCTGGCGATCTGAATCGTCCAGACCCTGCAACATGCACTTCACAAGATACAGCACCTCATGCATCGGGTTTGGTACGTGTGCTCACCGATGATGGCATCGCTGTTGGTGAATGGGACCCAGGCCTTGACGCTGAAGCACTTATTCAGGGTCTTGAATACATGATGCGACTCCGAATCTTTGACGACCGAATGATCAAAATGCAACGAACTGGAAAACTCTCGTTCTACATGCGATCGCTTGGAGAAGAAGCAGTCGCAATAGCGCAAACAATGGCCCTTGAAGACAACGATTGGATTTTCCCATCGTACCGACAACCTGGTGCACAATTTGTTCGTGGACGAGACATGGTGAGCATGATTTGCCACTGCATAGGAAACACAGAAGATAACGTTCGTGGACGACAAATGCCAGTCCATTACACTTGGAAAGAAGGCAGATTCATCTCCATTTCATCACCGGTTGGAACACAATTTTCACAAGCAGTAGGTGTTGCAATGGCCAGCGCCTACAAAGGACTTGACGAAGCTTGCATCTCATGGCTTGGAGACGGTACGTCTGCTCAGGGAGATTACCACTACGCACTCAATTTTGCATCGACGTTCAAACCTCCAGTCATCCTCAATGTCGTCAATAACCAATGGGCCATCTCCACACACGTTTCGCTGGCTACGGGTGGACGAACATTTGCAGAGCGCGGCTTGGCTTACGACATCCCATCATTCCGAGTCGATGGAAATGACTTCCTCGCTCTATACAGCGTCACAAAATGGGCACGTGAGCGTGCATCAGCCGGCCTTGGACCAACGCATATCGAAGTGTACACCTACAGGTCAGGAGCCCACTCATCTTCGGATGACCCCTCAGCATACAGACCTCAGAACGAAGCAGAATGTTGGCCTGGTGGCGACCCGGTAGAACGGCTTCGAGCCCACCTTGTCAAAATTGGCGAGTGGGAT
>JABJFP010000139.1 GCA_018662715.1 Methanobacteriota archaeon
ACCATCCCAGGACTCGAACCCGACCGAGTTTTCGTGACAGAAGGAGTAAACCATGTCCCCCTACCTGAACCTCCAAACATCACAACCCAAATCCCGCAAGTGGAAACCGAGCCAGAAGAAGTGAATGTGGAGTCCACCTCACCAAGTCTTCCCGAACTCCCAGATTTCGGCTCAACTACATCCACCGAACCATCATTGCCCGAACTCCCAGAATTATCAACCGAAGGAGCAATGGAACCATCATTACCGGAACTTCCCGACCTACCGAAAGCAACCGTCGCACCACCGGCTCTGCCTGAACTCCCGAACCTGGACGATTTGTTTGGAGACCCATCAAAGGTAGTGGCACCGTCTACTCCAATCACACCGGACCTTCCAAATCTCGATGATTTGTTTTGAAGGACGAATCATTGAAAGAGGTTCGCCACCTACATTCGATACATGTGGACCGAAACCTACGACCTCCATTCACACTCAACACATAGTGATGGAGAGCATCCTGTGGAGCATGTCGGGCATCTCATGGCTGGCAACGGGGTTCAAACTTGGGCCCTTACTGACCATGATACTGCTTCGGGATGGGTTGAGGCGTCTCAGGTGGCGAAAGTAAACGGTATGACCTTTATTCCTGGCGTAGAGATCACTTGTACTCCCGCTCATCCGCCCATGGACGAGGAACTGATGAAGCGAGAACGGGAGCGTGCATCCGCATCATGGCATCTTTTGGCCTACTTCCCGAACCATGTCCCAGGTAAAACCGATGAATCTGTAGCCTCTTTCCTAGAATGGTTAGCACCAAAACAAGACGGTAGAGAGCCACGTATGCGCGCCATGTGTGCCCGATTGGAAACGTTAGGAATGCCCGTTGATGTTGAAGGAGTTTTGGCGCGAGCAGAAGGTTCAGTAGGGCGGCCACATCTTGCGGCGGCTATGGTTGAAGCCGGCTATGTTGAAGATAAACAAGAAGCGTTTGAACGGTGGATCGGGGATGGAAATCCAGGATTTGTGCCTCATGAAAAGCCTACGGTTCAAGAGGCTGTGAATGCTGTACAAAAGGCAGGCGGAGTAACTTCTCTCGCTCATCCTATCTACTACGGGGTGCCCGTAAAACGCCTCATTGAAGTTCTAAAGAATCATGATATCAATGCCGTTGAGGCCGTGCACCGAAGCCACAGTGATGAATACAGGTACGAACTTATGAAAGAAGCCACCTCACAAGGATTGGCAATCACGGTTGGTTCCGACTTCCACGGTACAAGCTATCAACAACATCCGGGACATATGCCGATTATGCTCGATGCCTTGATTGAACAAATCAAGCACGCATGATTCGGTCCAATGCAAGAGCGAGTTCAAAGAAAACGATAACGGGCATGGCCACGAGGAATAACGAAAGTGGGTCAGGGGGAGACAACAATGCCCCCATCACAAACGCACTAAACCAGATGTGTCTTCGATACATAACGAGGCTTATCCGGTCCACGAAGCCCATGCGTAAGGCAACGGTAGTCAGGACGGGTGCTTGGAAACCTATGGCGGAAGCTAAAGCAAGATTGATGATAAAACCGGCATAGCCCGAAAGCCTCCATTCTGTGGACAGACCTGCTTGTTGAGCATCGTTTGTCAAGTACTCCAATAACATTGGAGTTAGTCCTTCCCAAGCATAGAACACACCAAGGAAAAACAACATCAGGCTACTGAGAGCGGTAATGACAAGGGCTGGAGCCGGCCGTGGTACACGAAGGTCAAGTTCAGATAACCTTGAACGAACAGCATCGTTTTTGCTCCCTTTCCACGCACCGTGTACGAGTGCCAAGAAGACGACCAAGGCAAGACCAACAGCACCTGCGATTCTCAACTGCAAAAGCAGAAATTCTACTGGAGTCACAACGATGATGGAAACATCAGCAGGTAAGCGCTGAGGTTCAATCAACCATGAGATAACTTGCTTCGTGAATGGGAAGGCTGCTGAAAAGCCAACTGCAAAGAGAACAACATAGAATTTGAACGAACGCTGAAGATAGGAGCGGAAATCATCAATCATGATTCCGCCAGGCGATTGCATCAAGCGGTCCACAGTTACTGCAATGGACTCGTCCTGCATGCATCTCACGCCTCTTCGCTATGGTCTGTTGATGAGGCCCACACATATGAGGGCGTGGAATCAATCAAACTCCTTCCTTCCTTCTTCAATCGATACAATCGATATACAACGAACCCGGTCATCCAAAGTGATGGAAGGCTAAGAAGGAGTGCTTGCCCAAGCTTATCGTCACCATAATCATTGATTACACGCACTTCCATGATCGCATCATCTCCTTCATCATAGGCATAATGAATTCCAACATAGTGGAATATTTTCGGAGAGGTGATGTTGAGGGAAAGCGTGGTTTGAGGTCCAACGGTATGGTGTTCTCCCAGTTCAGAAAGGTGGGCCCAATCAATGGAACCTGATTCCATCGCTGGTGCACTTTCTTCAACCATAATGACCACTACCTCAAGGTCGCCAACTTGGTTGAGATTGGTTATGTTGCTCAATACATATTCTCCAGCAGAAAACTTCTGAATGATTTCCAGTGTGCTGTCATCCGGTCCAAGTTGATAAGAGACTCTCTCATCTAGGTTCTCTTCCTGAACATTGACTGCCATGAGGATCATGGTTAGAAGAATTAGTGCAACAATACCCTCAACCAAAATATGGCGGCGGACTTTGTCCTGTGTGACACCCTTGAACATTGGCCCGTAATCGTTGCGCATACGAGGCTGCAAGTGATGGATGAACAACGCCCCAATTCCTCCGATAAGAATTCCAAGTGGGATGTCAATAACCCAATGGATTCCGAGGTACAGGATGGTAAACCCAAACAGGAGGGTGTTGATCAAAACAAATCGATGATATCTCCAATGGCGCCAATCTCTAAGTCGCTCGCCACGTTCTCGGACGTGTAGATAATTGAGCATCAAGATACCAAAAGGAATGGCTACATGGAGACTCGGAACCGCATTGTCAAGAGGATCGTGAAGTGCATAGAATGCGGTATACCATCCATCGTGGTAAAGAAGCGCTTCCATTCCAGGAATCCAAGAAGACGTCACTTCAACGTTGAAGAACAGGTAATAAGGAACCGCCAAGGCATAAATGAAGAGATAGTTCAAGGTGACCTTATCTGTCATTTCACGGTCGCCGGAAAAGGCAAAGTAAACTGTTGTGACGTAGATTAAGAAAAGATATACAAAAAGATAATGAAAATTAAGGAAATCAGTCAATACATCGTTTTTGAACGAGTCTTGGACCCACTTTGTAAATTCACCTTCAAGCCCGTAAACCCAATCTGTCCAATGCCCTGTTCTAATTTTCATCGGCTCATTCAACTTGTCAGTGATTGATTTCCAACGGATGATCACAATGTATCCCATGGCGTGGAGATAGTACCGTTTCTCGTGAAATTCATGCGCCCATTCTCGCCAAGGAACTCTGAATTCTTTCTGTGAGCGTGTGAAGTACCAACAGATAATAGGAGTCAGAACGAAAATCATGCCCATCATGATATCGTATGGCTCCATACCACAGGCGAAAAGATACCCGCTTTAGGAGTTCCCGCCCATCATCTATCCCAAACCGTGATTGGGAAAATTTCACGGGGAAGGGCAAACATTGTTGAGAGTCGGTCATCTGGCGGAGATATGGAGGGGAGCAAACAATGGCAGCAAGCCCCAGAAAATACCCTCCCGAGCCTTCAGCACGGCATGAAAACCTTTGATGGAATTGAATTTGATATTCGAATCACTTCTGACCGACAACTGGCGATACATCATGACCGGAACGTATCTCTGCCGAAGGAACGACTTGAAGGGCGCCCAACTTGGGCAGAAGAGTGGACATTAGATGAGTTAACGGAAGTTGGTTTCTTGGGGTTTGAAGACCTATTGAACGACTCTACAATTCGCAACCACTGGGCCGACAAAGGGAAAATGGGCTGTATTGAAATTAAACGACCGCACCCCAAAGCCCCTTCAGGAGGCGGTTATTTCGGGCGTCGTCACCACGTTGAACATGTTGCTGATGCCATGAAAATGGCTGAAGAAATTCTTGACCAGCATGAAGTCCCTCGGGAGAATACGGTGTTCTATTCCTTTCATCGACACATGCCGCAATCGGCTAAAAAATCAGGAACTAAGCGACCTTGGGCTGCATTGATACCTTACATACCGCCGTATGGAAACCGAACCTTTCAGCGACTCAAAGCCTTCCCAACTTACGTAACAACCCCATTTGGAAAACTGGTGAAGACCCATCTCCGCCAGGGCAGCTCCATGCTCCCATGCGCAATCGAATACTTTGATGGCCCTACTCGCTCCCTACCTATCGGCAAGCATGTTTCACTCAAAGGAAAGGGACTCAAGCGCCTAACTCATGTTCGAAACGGGATGCCAACATATGTTTGGCCAACCCGTCCATTACTTGAGCATGATCTCCTTCGGGCCGGACTCACTGCCCTTACTGACAAAGCAGACCCTGACCTACTTTGGCTCCCGTCAGGTCATTTACGATGGAAGCAACCAGGTACCCAGCCATTAGATGAGTCACAATGGTCTGTTTTGAAACAAGCAACATACGAAAACCATCGTGAAATCCATGCCCGATTATTAGAAGAGACCCCTACATGGGAACAATGCGATTCAACCCGACGGCGTTTGCTCATCAGTGAATGGAAGAACAAGTGGAGTTGGAAGGAATCCGTTGACGAACTAATGATGAAATCTGAAGGAGCAACTCCACCGTGGGCAGCTCCAAGGATTATTGGTCATCGGGGATCTGGAAAAACTTCCAGGCCAGTGTTGAACTAACGTTACTCGATGTGACGCAATGATTGTTGCTCAGCAATGTATTTTGGTCGGTAAATTGGTGTGCCCTTACCGCCTCGCATCACGGTCCGCTCGTCAATGATTTGTGCCCCGATTCCAGCAACTCTTGCCCAACCAAAGAAGGTAGTATAGTAGGTTGGGTCCTTGAATCCCACATAGTGGAGAAGAGCGCCGCTGGCGATGTCAACGTTTGCATTTGGATTGGAAATCTTAGGATTCTCGGAGAGAACTCTAGGGGCGACTTCACGGAGTGTGCGAATGATTTTGAAATTCTCATCATCTGGACACATCACTTCACCCAATGCGAATTGAACCGTGGCTCTCGGGTCCTCAGCACGTAGCACTGCATGACCAAAACCAAACACTGGGCGCTTGGCTTCAAGTTCACCACGTACGAAGGCCTCAACCTCCTCTGGGTCACTTGTACCAATTCTAAGAACGAATTCGAGGCACGATTGGTTTGCACGGCCATGAAGTGGGCCCGAAAGGGCGTTCATTGCACCTGAAATTGAGGAAAATACGGTAGCGTGACCTGAGGCAATGGCTTTTCCAGCGAAGGTGGATAGATTGCCGCCACCGTGGTCCATGTGCAGTACAAGGTAGGTCGAAAGAATCCGTTCCATTTGGTCTTGGTCAACGCCATCTAAATCCAATGTGCGAGCAAAACGCTTGACCATTGATGCGGAAAGGTCGTCTTCGGGAATATCTGCTCCACGGCCCTCTCGGATTCGGAATAAAAGCCCCATTAAACGAGGCATACGGGCGATGAGATTGAGTGCATCTTCCTTCCAATCTCCTGTGGTATCAAGCATTCCAAGGGTTTGGATTCCCACACTTAGCCAATCCATTGGGTGGCCGTCCTTTGGAAGTGTATGGAACACTGCAGCCACACTGTCTGGTACGTGGCCACGACCGGCAAGATGTTCCTTAAACGCAACAGATTGAGCAGGCGTTGGAAGCTCTTTGTTAAACAAAAGGTAGACAACATCTTCTGGAGAAAAACCAGCGAGTTCGCTGATTGGGTATCCGCAATAATGCACGCCTTCAGTGGGTGTGACAAACGATGTGCGGCAGGTACCAACAGGGATTCCACGAAGACCGGTGTTCAAGTGTTCTTCAGTTACGTTGAACAGGCCATCTTCGTTTGACATTCTCTTCCCTCAAAGGCACCGACAAGAGACCCTCGTATAAATGCGGCTCTTCTCTTGGACCGTTATGAAAAACGGTGTTGCTCGCAACACCGCCGCAGCCTATCGTTTATTCCGTCTTGCCTCGGGCGGCCATTCTCTGAATCCCTTTGTCGATTCACGGTCTGAAAAAATGTGAAGACGTATCGTGTTTCCTTCAACAAGGACAGCATCCTCTGCATCAATCCCCGGGCACTGTTCCTTGACTTGATTCCACGACCGGTCGCTGATGAGATTTTCACCCCACCACGGGAAAGCTTTGCATTGTTGAGGACGTACCTGGTAGATGGAGCACTGCTGATGTTCATTGAGGTGAATACATATTCCATCTTCTTCCCGGCTTTTGAGAACATAACGGCCATCGTATGTTTTGCGAGCATCTCGCTCCAGCCACTCCTCCACAGATAACCCAGAATGCTGAGAGATACGCTCGGCGTCGGCAATAGAGAGATATACGATTCCACCAGGTTGGTCACAGCATTTGCCGCAACCACTTTGACAAGAAAAATTGACTCCACTCATCCACCATGGTGGCCTCATTCTTCTTCACCCTTGAGAATATTTTTTGGATAAATTCGGCCAAGATGAACCAAGTTGTAATCTGGCTCAGAACTGTCTTCAAGAAGGTCTTCAGCAGAGATTCCAATCCCATCAATATTCCATTCGCCATCTGGCTCATAATCATCCAATGCCTCTACGGTTTGGACCTGGGTCGATGATGACTTTCTTCCGACGACTCTGCGGTTCTTGACCGGCACATCGGATTCAATTGGAGGCAGAGGCTCTCGCTCCGGGTCCAATTCAACCAACCGTTCTTCTAGTGTTCGTAATTCGTCAGCAATATCGATCAATGCCTCAATATCAGCATCGACCGCTCGTTGTGCTAATTGTACCATTTGTTCTTCAAGGCGATTGAGTTCAAAAGAAGAATCCAGTGTGTCCTTGGTTGAGCGGTTCATCCGTGTATCGATTGCGACATCTAAGTCAACCAAGATGTCAGCTGCACGTCCAGCATCACCGTGTCCGATTCGTTCATTGCGTGTGATAAGATGCCGGTCTCGTTCATTAACATCAAGGACTGATGGTTGTGATGGTGTAATCGATTCCATGATCTCGCTGACTCTTTGGTCAACGACACGGTCTCCCTTCAAGATGAACTCCTTGCCGTCCCATTCAGGAGGTTGGTAATCATCTTCACCCCATGGCTGAAGTTCCGAATGGAGTTCGATGCCACCTGGTTCCACCGTAGAATATACTTGGTCGATGGCTTCACTCACCAACGTCGCAGCTAAATCATCAACACGCTGAGTTTCCAGCGTTTGACGTTGGGAATCAATAGAGCGATGTGTCCCGTTGACGATATCATTGATATCATCGTGCTTGAGTAAAACTTCTCCAGCATCTAAAGCGATAGAAACCTGTTCCAATCTGCCCTCCATAGCCCGCCACCCTGAGGGTTCAAGACGGGCCAACCTTGCAAGATGGACGTCGTTTAACAAGAGATTTCGTTGAGCACAACGCCACGAGCCGTAGGCCATTAATGAGGCGACGGAAGGAACGGTCAGAAGAACTGCGGATGCATTCCTTAGGACTTCTTTCAAGCGTGATGGAGGGAAATCATCGGGATGAGTTCGCCCTCCAGCAACGATTTGGACGCCAAGGTTGAGGGCGTGGTCCAGGAGGATACCAAGTTGATGAGCCCACTCAGCATCATGGCCAAATTCATGTACGTCATCAATAACAAGTGCAGTTGCTCCAGAAAGTGCATCTTGCCATTCGTTTTCAAGACCATTGAGGCCGACTGCGTCTGCTGCACTCAGAGAGAGTACTGCCCCTTCCTGACGGCGGAGCAGGGCTTGCCCTGTTGCATGGAGGAGATGAGAACAACCGGCATGCACTTCTGAAACGATGACCAGCGGGTTGAGGTGACCGCCTGGTGAGTCAACAATGGATTCACAGGCTTGTGTGGCCCTCATGTTTTCATCGGTAACGAACCACTGTCGGAACGTCAAGCGGTCCGACCAAGGCATAGGTTTTGGCCAATCTCCGCGAATCTCGAGTACGTTGCGGGCGTGAAGTGGATGGTTTTGGTCAACTGGGAGAAGTTCTGATTCCAGAACGACAGATGCACGGCCGCGGTGTTCGTCAAGAATATGAGACCAAATCGGCCGCCCGTCTTCTTCAACCCCAACCATTCCATCTTCCCCACCCGATGGGCCGTGAGAATCATTGTCACCGAGGCCACTTCGTCGCAGTTTCTTCAAACGTTCTGCAACATGGTCCGCATAGGTTGAATCGTGGTCGAGAAATGAAGCGGGTTCGCCAACTGACGGGCCGAGGATGCGGTCTGCGATGAGGTCGTAGGTTGGTCGTTGTGAAACTCCGACGCGTTGGAAGAGGGAAAGACGCCCGTCTTCTACTTCTGACTTGCCTAATAGCGTATTCAGTTTGGATTGTGCCTTTCGCTTTGGCTTTGGCGATGCTTGTGGAACA
>JABJFP010000317.1 GCA_018662715.1 Methanobacteriota archaeon
ATTTTTGGAAAACTCAAGCAAATCAGATTGAAGTTTGGAATACACTATTTGACTATGATCCATACTTTAACCGGTTGCCTCCTGGGTTTGAGGGTAAATAGTAAGCATTTATACTGACTACCTCTTGACAAGACTTTATGTTTCCTATATAATATTGTAATGTTTCTTAACAAAACTCAAATGACTGTAACAACCGAAGACGGTGGACGCACAAACATGTGGGCCACTGAACCCCGTATGTATGTCGATCCCTCTTATACTGAGGCATATGGTCTTGAGACACATGCAGAACGTGCAGAGAAACTCAATGGTCGCACGGCAATGATTGGATTTGCTGCTGCCCTGATTTCTTATGCCACGACTGGTAGTGTGTTCTTTTTTGGACTTTTCGGTTTCTGATTACTTGACAATGTATCAAATCTTGTTTACAATGACCAGTATTGCCTTCTTCGTATTGTTGGCATATTCCATCGAAAAATTATCTGAAACTTACTAATGTCTTTTAATATTACTCTCCGCACTCCAGATGGTGCTGAAACCATCGTTACTTGTGCCGATGATCAATACATCCTTGATGCAGCAGAGGAAGGTGGAGTTGATTTAAACTACTCTTGTCGTGCAGGTGCATGTTCATCTTGTGCAGGTAAGATTGTGTCCGGCACAGTAGATCAAAGTGATCAATCATTCTTGGATGATGATCAAATGGAAGAAGGATTTGTGCTCACTTGTGTTGCATATCCAACTTCTGATGTTATACTTGAAACTGAACAAGAAGAAAACCTCTACTGATGCACGGAAGTCTTGAACCAGAAGATCGAGTAATGGACACTCCATCTGTTTATGAACAAGTTGCTTCTCTTGCCCAAAAATATGGGTGGGAAGAAGGTGATAACATCGTAGTTGAAATGGCAGGAACTCAAGTCTCTGGTATTGATGTAGGTGAAGTGTATAACAAGAAATGGCAATCACCTATTGGAACTCGTAAGTGTAACAAAGAGGCATTTATTGTTATCAAAAATCTCTCAAGAGATCCTTTTGAGTCTTCTAAACCTATGGATAGAGAGCACAAACCTCAACATCCATATGAACCAGTAAAGAATGTTTAATCCAAATCAACTCTATGATGATATGGAGAGACTAAATGCCCTATACGAAGAACTCTGCTGGGCACATGATGATGAATTAGTATTCACTCATGAAAATGGTAGAGTCATTATTTACAACAAAACACAGGAGAAAACAAATGAACGAAAGAGCAGAACGTATTAATGGTTGGGCAGCAATGATCGGAGTCATTGCCGCAATGGGATCATATGCCCTTACCGGCGACCTAATCCCTGGAGTATGGTAAAATGATGTTATTAGCAACCTTTATGTTGGGTGCTTTTATAATTCATTCCGTATTTACAGAAGATATTGATGATGACGATGATATGGGTGGTGGTATGTTGATACCAGCACAAAACCCAATTCAATAACAGACAAAAAAGACTTTACTCTATATACTGAGTAGAGTCTTTTTTTTAATATATGCCAAAAAATCAATTGAACAAGGATGAACTAGTATGCCATATCCTTAAACTTAAGCATGAGATTGATGAAGAACCAAAGACAGTTTGGCAGAAAGAAAAAGACCTGGCACACAAGTATCTAAATCGAGTACTGGATCGGATTCAAGAGTATCGATACTAGGGCTTGACGGAACTTTTAAAGACCTGTATGATAGACGGGTCTTCGGGAAACCACCTCAAAACACTCCCAACACGGGGGGGTTGACAGAGATGGGAAACCGTAGTATACTAAATAAGTCAGCAAGTTAAGAAATCAACACATTTCTTAACTGTTCTTAACACCCCTCAAACCAAGACCTCTAGGGTGTCTAAACACGTCTTTCATATCCTAGACTTAGGGTGTCTAGGAAATAGTAACTCCACCATTCCCTGATGGTCTTACTTTTTCGTTCAAAACAATGGCAACAACTCTTTCAAGGCAACAATCTACATCCCCATGGCAGAATTTCTGTGAGTGGGTGACATCAACTAACAACCGTTTGTATGTTGGTTGGTTCGGTG
>JABJFP010000140.1 GCA_018662715.1 Methanobacteriota archaeon
CTTTTGGATGCTGAGCAAGGTACTGAATGGTGTTCACCGTGGTGTGGGTTCGCAAAAGAGGGCGCTGGGCTGTATCAAATGAAAAGGAACCACCCCAACCGGTTGACCCTGTCGCTCCACCGTCTTCGTGTATGGACTTCCATTTCCCCATCAATTCCTCCGACAATTCCATTTTTGCAGGCTCTTTGAGGTAAAATGTGTCTTGCATCTCCCGAGCAGGGTGGTCTTGAGGAATGAACAGAGCATCCATGTTCCAACCTGCGGTTTGAACATAATCATCGACCAGTTCCGAGAAGCCCATTTCCAAAAAAACTGACCGGATGCGTTCAATCAGGGCTTGCATTGGATGACTGCGTCCTCGACGAGGAGTTGCTGATTCAAGCGTCACATCAAATGCCCGAAATTCTGCATCTTTCCAAGCATCAGTTTGGAGAAGTTCAGGAGTAAGTTCAGAAATTACAACGGTCTCGTTCAAGTATTCATCTTGAACGGACCTCCCTAAATCGGTAATAGACCATGTGCGAATTGTCTGTTCAAAAGAAGCAATCAGTCCCTTACGTTGACGGAAATGCTGTAGCAACCCGTCATCCAAGCCGTTCATGTCACACGGGAGAGCGTTCAAAAAATCTTGACGTTGCTTGAGGACGGATTCAATGTGAGTGGAGTCTTGGGCCACCAAAACTCCGCCATCTATGCTCACACCAAGTTGTTTGAGCAATCCAACACCTGGCCCAGCTTCATGGCGTTCGAATTCCGCTTGTAAGGCTCGCATGGAAGGTTCGTTGACAGCCGTCATCCAATTCCAAAGCCGTTGTTCTAGAAGTCCAAACTCAAGGGCATTGTCACCTTCACTGTCCAGTCGAATTTCCGTAGTCACGTTTTCTTCAACAGAAACAAAGCCACGATTTTCTAGGCCATGCCCTGCGCCAACTGCTACGGCTTGGTCGGTCCAATCACATGCCACCAAGAGTTCATCAAGCGACCAAACAGTCTGCTCGTTTTGTTGCATCTTGAGCAACATTCGCCGCTCCGGATTCAACAGATTAGGAGCATCCATGCATCTTCCAGCAGAACACCCGACTTGAAATCACCGTTTGAAATAACTCAAATGTAACGAACTTATTCTTCCTCATCCCAAAGCAGCATCTTGCAAGAGGGACACGAGTAAGAGGAAGGTTTGCCTCCAGCAACCAGTTCAACATGACCGCAAGGGCCGCATAAAACTGAGGAACGAACCGGCTCGTCAAGGGTTACATCAACCCTGTACATTACGCGCCCTGCATCAGGAAGCATTTCTCCATCGGGCGACCATTCAGCCACCGCCTCTGGCGACATGCCCACTTGACGACTTAGCGACATCCCGACCAAAAAAAAGACAATCCCAAACAATCCCACCGTCACGGCCATCGAACCAAGGCCCGCCACCGTCATAAACGCACCAAAAACGATGCAAACAAAACCGGTAATGAGAAAATTCTCACGGGAGAGTCGGGTCATGAGATCACATCACTGTTGAGTTGCTTTGAGGGCTTCTGCGACCTTTGGTATTTGCTCTAGTGGAATAGCACAGAGTCCAATCCGAACTCCACCAGTAAGCGGAACGAGATAGACATGCATGTCAGCGCATGCCTCTGCCACAGCAACCGGGTCCGAACATTCGTACCATGCAAAGAAACCATCGTGGGTCGGGTTAACAGGAACGTCCAATTCCGTACATGCCTTGACAAATGCATCTCTGCGTTCAATCAGCAAAGATGCGAGTCGGTCACGCTCGCCACTCCAAGATGCACCTCCTTCCTTCGAGCCGTGCATTTCACTGAGAACATATTGTGCAACTCTCGGGGCGGCGGACCATGTTTGGCGACCGGTAACTCCCATTACTTCACGTAATTTTTCGAGCGTTGCTTCCTCGGGATGAATGCACACAAGAGCACCGGTTCTGAGGCCATAGATGGTGTGAGATTTTGAAAGCGAAACTGCAAAACATATCAGAAGGTTTTCTGGCCATGGAAGTCCATTTTCTAGAGCCTCAAGAATGGTTTCTGCCCACCCATGAGGTTCGTCCGCATAGAGGTGGTAGGCTGCGTCAATCAACAATGTATGGCCTACATTTTCATGTCGCGTTGCGCTCTCCATGAAGAGATTGAGAAGAGCGTATCTGCTTTCGCTTGGAAGTGATAATCCCGTTGGATTGTGGGCTGGGTCGTTCAACCATGTCATGACTGTTGATTGTGTGGTTGCCAATGATTCTAGAGCGTCCTGAAATCCGGCAGCATCAAAATTAGGATGTTCGGCCATTTCTTCTTTCGGAAGAAGTGGATAGGTTGCTATGTTGAGATTGGATCCTTTGAGAAAACCTGAGTAAGGACCCCAGTGCCTGTCTCTGAGAAGGACAGCTTCACCACGCTCGGCAAAGTTAGAGGCCGCCAAGAACAAGGCCCCAGAACCTCCCGGGCTAGCCGTAGCCATTCCATTCACACCAAGACCTTCGAGTGTACTGCGATGTTCCCCCAATGCCAAGGTTTGGGCAAGGTCTAGAAAGTTAGGGAGACCCTTTAGTGGAGCATAAGCGGCAAATTCCACAGGAGGGGCTTCCCTCAAGGCAGAATCAACAACTGTGTTAATGGCGAGGCTTCCATCATCCTCTAGCAACGCACCTACCGTTCCGTTAACGGCATCCGCTCCTGCAGCAGCAGCATTTTGATAGCGAGCGAACCAACTGAAGATGACATCGTTGCCGCTTTTTGATTTGCCATGCGATGACAAAAATTGCATACCTGGTGCATCATCCATGCCGCACCGTTGGCCCCATTGTTCTTTGACTTGACCCCACTTTTTCTTGAATGACCATCCGCTTCATTCATCAAGGGGAGCCCACACGCAACGGATGAAGCCAACGTAGCACAGTCTGGTAGTGCGTCTGATTTGTAATCAGACGGTCGGGGGTTCGAGTCCCTCCGTTGGCTCCATATCAGCGTTTGATTTTTGGAAACAGTCCTTGATATACTCCACTCAGCACTTTTGGTTCATGCCGGAATGCAATATTGATGCGAGAGGAAAAGTAGCACGCTTTGTCGGAGGAGTCGGTTCAATCACCGCAGGCCTCCTGGTCGCAGCGTTGCTGGCCACAGACACAGTCACCCTCGGAATCGGATGGCTTGGAGTTGCAGGTCTTACTCTCGGTGGAGCATTTGCCATTTACGAAGCAAGAGCCGGCTGGTGTGTTGTCCGAGCAATGGGCATTCGCACACCCCTGTGAACGCCTCACTGTAAGCGAACACTCAAAACCCAAAACCCTGTGGAATTGGCCATGAGCGCACAGCGTCTTGATGGAAAAGCATGTGCTGCCGCTGTGGAACAAGAACTTCATGGAAGGATAAAATCCCTTCAAGTACACGGACTTGAGCCGCATTTAGCGGTGATTATTGTTGGAAATGACCCTGCATCCCACGTCTACGTTAATTCAAAAGTTCGGACGTGCAAGCGTTTGGGTATTCGCTCAACTCACCTGGAACTCCCTGAGGATACATCAGAAGAAACACTTCGAGAGCACATATTGGAGATGAACTCGCGGGAAGACTTGCATGGAATCTTGATCCAATCCCCCCTGCCTCCACACATGGATGAAGGAGCACTCACCGATTTAATCGACCCGAGTAAAGATGTCGATGGGTTCCACCCTTCAAATCTCGGAAGAATTGTTCAGGGTCGCCTGGATGGTATGATTCCCTGCACTCCTGCTGGAGTCATGCGCATGCTCAAATGGGCCAACATTGAACTTTCAGGGAAAAAGGCTGTTGTCATCGGACGCTCGTTTAATGTCGGCATGACCCAAGCCCTGCTGCTTGCAGCCAAAGGAGCAGATTCCACCGTGACCATTGTTCACTCGAGAACGCAAAATCCCGAAGAAGAATGCAAGGATGCTGATATTGTAGTTGCTGCTGTTGGGCGTCCTGAAATGGTCCAATCTCATTGGATTAAACCGGGTGCTGTTGTTGTTGATGTTGGAATCAATCGCGTTGACGATGCAACACGAGAACGTGGCTGGAGGCTGGCAGGCGATGTTGCTCCAGATGTTTCTGACATTGCGTCATGGCTTTCACCCGTACCCGGCGGAGTTGGGCCAATGACGATTGCAATGTTGATGGAGAACACCGTTCGTTCAGCGGAATTACGAATGTAATGAACGTGCCAATCAATATATCCCCGAACGCTTTGCTGTGATTGTGGCCCACGACCCGCGCGCACCTAAACTCGCTGCAGTGTCCATTTTGATGGCACTGGTATTTGGTGCAGCAGCCATTCTAAATTCTCAACTGGATTTCATCGGCAGTACGGGCATGGGGATTGAAGAAGCCGCACTGCTGTTCACTGCTCTGGCCCTTGTCGGGCTTGCCAAGTGGGCTAATACTGAACATGCAATCCCCGAATTTACCTCTTCAAGCACTAAAGCCTCAAGCGCTTTCGAAGACTTTGACGATGTTCGCACACCCATTGCGTCGGGTGGAACTTCATATCAAAGTGCAACTACAGCACCTTCAAATCAAACGACTGCAAATATTCTGTCCTCAATCCTTGGCCAAGAACAACAGACCAATGATGAAGATGTACGTTCGGCGATATCTACCCTTTCAACCGGAGAATTCGGAATGCGTGCTCAGCAGGAAGCAAAAACTACTGAATTTGCTAAAGAGGACAACCATCGGCGTGATTCTGCTCCAACCAGTGAAGAAACAGGAGCTGTTTTGAAGCGAGTTGTTGTTCAACCCGTCCCCTTGCCGGGTCAGGGAGAAGCGGATTTGGTCGATCCAACAACCATCCCAGGACTCGAACCCGACCGAGTGTTCGTGACAGAAGGAGTAAACCATGTCCTCCTACCTGAACCTCCAAACATCACAACCCAGATCCCGCAAGTGGAAACCGAGCCAGAAGAAGTGAATGTGGAGTCCACCTCACCAAGTCTCCCCGAACTCCCAGATTTCGGCTCAACTACATCCACCGAACCATCATTGCCCGAACTC
>JABJFP010000019.1 GCA_018662715.1 Methanobacteriota archaeon
AGACCAGCTTCAAGCTTGGTCTGCTTCTGCTTGAACGTTGTTGGTGTTGTCAATGACAGTTCCTTCACGGGTGTCCGTGATGGTAACGTCAATGGTACACGAAGCAGAGCAAAGGTCTTGTCCGCTCTCTTGGATGGTAACACCGTCACCAACAGACCAGAATTGGCCACCGTCACCTTCGAAAGGCACCAACAAGCAAACAGCGCCAGAGTCCTGTCCTGGGTTGTCACAGGTAACAGGTGCATCGTTGTTTATCTCAATTTGGACCTTTAGGTTGGCCCAGTTGATGTTTTGTCCCTTGGTCATTGACATGCGGATAAGGTTGTCGTCAGTTGCTGCACTTGGTGCACCACTGGCGTCCTCTCCGTCAAAGACGTACAAGGTCAGGTTTCCTTCGGTGTTGCCTTCAGCAAGGGAGCTAGCCCATACGTACAGCACACCAGCCAGCACAACAGTGATTGCGACCATCAAGATGGTAGCGATAACTGGGCTGACAGCTTCTTCATTTCGGTTTTCGTTTTTCATATTTTTGTCCTCCTTCCCCTTTCGGGGGGTAGCGCTACCACAGCCGTCGTCATATTAAACAATATTGTCTATTTAATTCGCGTAGAAGGCCAAAAATAGCGAAAAAGGGGGTTTCTTCAAATGTTACTTTTTCGAGTTTCCGCGCCAAGCGAGTGGAGCATAGGATTTGTAAGGCTTGAATTTCCGCGAAAATAACCAAACCAGCCTGACGGCTATTGAGGAAGTAAAGGTGAACAGGGTGAGAGAAACGCAGAGGGGATGGGATGCACTCAAACGAGAACTTCAACAGCCCTGTTCATGTAAGCCCATGTTTTCACGGTTTATATTGGTTTTTGAGGGGGAATCCGTGATTTAAACGTCATTCTACGGTTAAAATCTCTGGTCCACCCGATGTAACATGCACCGTGTGTTCGAATTGAGCAATGTTACCACCGTCTTTGCAACGGAGCACATGATAGGTTTCCAAGAAGCGTATGCTGATCAATTTCTTGACGAGTGCATTCCACTTGCTTTGGAGGCTGGCTTCATCAGCATCAGGGAAGGGTTTCTTGAGCATAGGGAAGGCCCATCGTTCAGCAAAAGGAAGCGTTGAGTAACGTTCCTCAAGATTCCTAGCCATTTGGGCACCAAGCGGCTTAAGTTGATTTTTGGCCCTCGCTTTCTTAGATGTTGTAAGTCCGGTTACGCGATAAATGTTTGAAGAATGAGGAGAGCCTATGTTCTCAATCATACCTGAAGAGCCCGTGGTATTGAACGGCTCTACGGCGTAAATGGAACCCTCTTCGACTACTCCCCTGAACCCTTGATTGTCTTTGCCACAAGCATATGATGGGACGGAAACTCCTGCGTGAAGTTCCCAAGGCTTGAGTTGGTGGCCACATAGATTGCGAATTGGCTGGAATCCCGCGTCAAGAGAGGGCTGGGCGGCAGCTTGTCCAACTTTGTACCAAGGAGTTCCAGGATGAAGCATCTCAACTGCTGCGTCACGAGCCTCTTTTGCGGCCTTGATTTGTTCGGTGTGGTTGTTTGAATTTCCAATTTCCATGGTCAAAGCGTTGTCGCCGATGTGTCCTTTGATGTGAACTCCAAAATCAATTTTGACCAAATCACCTTTTGACAAAACATTGTCGTTATCCCATCCGTCAACGCCATCAATCAAGTGATTCGTGGTGAAGTGTGCCGCCATGTCGTTCACTGCAATTGTTGCTGGAAATGCAGGCTTTCCACCGTGCCGATGAATGAAGCGTTCTGCAGATTCAATGATTTCGTGGAAGGTTTTACCAGGTTGTAATTCGAGTTTCATGGCTTCCAAGGTTCGGCGAGCAACATGGCCTGCATCCCGCCAATACTTCAGTTGCGATTCTTCCACCATTCAACCACTTCATGTCTAGGTACAATGCCCTCTCTCATAACAGTTACCACCCGTCCAGCATCTCCGCCATCTGTTACTTTGATGATTGTACTGCCCAAACCACCCGGGCAATCCCCCTCAAGAATTGCGTACGGCATGAGGCCAAGTTCAGCTCCTGCATCCTGTGATGTCAGCCGAGGTTCATCACCCGATTCGTTCGCACTGGTAGCCGTAATCGGACCTACCGCAGCAACCAATTCACGAGCGATTGGGTTCGCAAGACACCGAACTGCCACAAATGAACCACCAAGACGTTCATCTTGCGGCGTCTGTGCTGGGAGAATAAAGGTCAGCCCTCCTTTCGGAAAAGAGGCTTCCAATTCCCTGATCTCGGCATCAACATAAACGAGTGTTGAGGCTTGCTCTAACGAAAGAACTCCAAGGCTGACGGGTTTGTCTCGAGGTCTGTTTTTGAGAGCAAAAAGTGCATCCAAGCCTTCCGCCGTAGGCATACATGCCAATCCAGGAAGAGTACTCGTGGGATAAGCAACGACACCGTTGTTACGAAGATGATGAAGCGTTTGTTCGCCGATCATGAAGTTCCCTCACGATAGAGCCCACTGCGTCACGTGAAGATGAGCGACATGATTTGCTAATTCTCTGTCTTCGGTTTTCACCAACAGTTTCCCGCTAGGATAGAGTGTCAAGTCACAAGGACCTGTAAATGTCCAGCACAACGTTGAACGAACCTCAGCAATGTATCCTGATGCCTCTATTACAGGACCTACAATGTCTAAGTTCACCGAATCAATGCCGTCTGGGACAATTTGCCATGCGGCTTGATTGCCGCAAAGTTCCATTGCAAATCCATCTGACACGTCATCACCTCAGAGCTCATCGGAACGAGACGGGGGGCCGCTAGGAGGGCCGGATGGTGGACCGGACGGAGGACCGCTAGGAGGACCGGAGGGTGGACCGGACGGAGGACCGCTAGGAGGACCGGATGGTGGGCCGGACGGAGTCCCGCTAGGAGGACCGGACGGAGGACCGCTAGGAGGACCGGACGGAGGACCGGACGGTGGGCCGGACGGAGGACCGCTAGGAGGGCCGCTAGGAGGACCGCTAGGAGGGCCGCTAGGAGGACCGCTA
>JABJFP010000319.1 GCA_018662715.1 Methanobacteriota archaeon
TACCAATAACGCATCATGTTCTATGATTATGATTGGTTTCTTTCTTGCCTTTGCCCATAACTCTACGTGACTATACCACACTGCTTTCTCGGTCGGTGTGAACTCTATTGTATCACGTTTCTTACCAAAATGCAAGTATCCTTTACTCTCCATTGTTTCTGGAGTGATTGCATTAAAGAACTTGAGGTTATATCCATTCCACGACTCCTCTACTCTCCCACGATAATACATCGATTGCGGAGAAGAAGGCATTTGGATCATCCATACATCAGGCCTCATTCTGATAGTCACGCAGATTGAACTCAGTGCCATGCATCTTCATAAGATCGCGTTCGTGGTTTGTGTACACTAGTACCTCTGGGTCGTCTATTAGAAAATCACACGACTTACAGAAATCAGGATAATCTCCGGAAGTGTGTTGATCTCGTAGTTTAGAATATTCCTCTCCAAAGAAGATGGACTTGATATCAGTTTCACTTGTGTGTCCTAGGACTGCTTCCTCATCTCTACCAAGTACTTGACAACACGGATGGACAGCACCCTTCTTGCCTTCCAATCCACCTGCACGTATTACTACGTCTGGAGAGAATGGTCTTCCGCAAGTCTTCACTGCTCCTTTACGTACACCAGACTCAGAGATGTCAGTGACACCCGACCAGTTGTGCATCTTCCATATTTCTGTTTTGACATCGAGTTCCTCAACGATACGTTTGTAATGATCCAACTCAAAGTCTAGATTGTCGTTGTCTGTGATTAGATGATATGTAGACACAACGCACTCACTGTTCGTCTCTTTGACATAATCCCGCATTTCTTTCACTTTGGCCCATGTGTTATCAAAGTTACCTGCAATACGGTTGTACATCCACTTATCATATGCTTCGACATCATACCCAATCCAAGAGAATCGATAGAAGTCAAGACCTGCATCTACGCAGTCACGCATGAACTTACCTTCCATACGATAACCATTCGAGAAGATGAATGCCTTCGCACCATACTTCTTAACGATTTCGATGTACTTGGGTAGATTGCGATTGAGTGTTGCTTCACCGGAACCATCGAGATTAACAACACGTAGACCGTACTGTGCACAGTCTGCTACGTTGTCCTCGAACTCTTGAAGTGACATTTTCTTGAGGAAGTCTTTGTGTCGTCCACCTGTACGTACGTCTTGAGGGCACATAGAACATGAGTAGTTACAACCACCATTCACTTCAATCACTGCACGATCAATTTTAAAAGTCATCTATTTTATCCATTAATTGTTTCTTATAACGTCTTGCACGACCCTCTAGATGTTTTTCGTTCTCGGGTAGTCTATATAGGTAATCCCAAAAACAGTTGTCAGGGTCGTGTGGTTTGCTGAAATGAACACCCTGCGGTGAATGTACCTTTGCAATACTACTACCACCCAATGTGATAACAGGTTTACAAAAGTTACGAGCAATGTACTGCCACATCCCATCATAGAAGATGCAGAACTTAGAAGTACTTATATGGTATATTGCCTCACGTACGGGCGTACGATAGGATAACTCAACGAGTTCATATCCCTTGAGTTCAAGAAACATGATGATCCTTTCCCACTCTTTCACAGAGAAAGTCATCTTCCATTTCTTACCACCCGAAGGTATCTCTCGATTGAAGGTTGGTCTCCAGAACACTACTTTGTTTCGAGAACGTTGGAATAACTCTTTACGGAATAACCAGTGGTGAAAGGTGAGTACCTTCTGTTGATGTCGTTGGTGACCGAACCCTCGCCACCGTAGTTTCTTTATCTCCTCATCCGTTGAGTTGAAGATATGATTCACAGTAACGTTATGTGCGTTATGGTACATACCCTCAAGAATGTGAGTACGTTCAATGATGGTTTCTGGGTCTTCATAATGGTAGACATAGTCCTCATCATGCTCCCAGAAAACATTCATTTTAATCGGATGGTCGTACATCTTAGACAATGCGTGAGCTGCATTGAGACCATACAATATATCCCCGACACCAATTGTACCGCGCCAGTCTATCTCGTAATCCTCGTTGACCCTTATGGGTTGACCCGAGATAGGTTCACGATACACTTCGTTCATAACTACTTCACTCTTACAGTTCCATCATCCCATGTATCTGCAACTACTCGCCGTGGTTTATCATGTTTTACCGCGACATTCATATTCTGATACTGTTTCTTGTGACGATCTTTCTTCTTGTTTCGGGGGTCAAAGCGGGTGTACTTCGCCATGATTGAATCGTTAAACCTCTTCTAAAGTTACCATTAACCGTTCAGCTCTGTTAGTGACCTGACGATGCCAAAGACTATCTCGACCTTCTACTCCAGCACGTTTCCAATCGTTCTCTGCAATAGCGGCATTAAAGTTCTTGAACTTACTCAAACGAGTACGTCCCATGTTAAACATCATATTGACAAGTACACCTTGTACTCCGTCTGGTAACGAATCAAAGTCGCCCTGTCCGTATAAAGCATGACACTCGCTGATTGCTGTATTGAGGTCGTTGTCAAAACATTCTGCGACTCTTTCTTCACTGATTGGGGTTCCGACAGGTTGTCCATGCTCGGGATCTGATTCGAGGACGAGATGCCCGACACCAAAGGTTGGATACCCAAGATGGTCGTTATAGATTGCATATTCTACTCCTTCGTCTACTTTTAATGTTTCGAAAACTTCTTGCCTATTCACTTCTAATCTCCTTGGTAAATTGATTGTAATAGATCTTCAAACTGTTCTACTTTCGCCAGTCGGTTTGGCCAGAGGATATAATCTTTCTCTGGGTTCTTCTTGAGGTTGTTTAACAGTGGGGTTACTGCATTGAACAACTTGTCCAAACGGTCTTGTGTATCAGACACAGCCTCGCGTTCGGTGGTGACGACTTCTAGTTCGTCCTCCGTTACCGCAGTAAATCCGAAGTCAAATATATCGGACATTGCGTTTCTCCTTTAATTGGTTCATGCGATTCCCATGTGTTCCTTTGTCATTATATAGTCTCTTACTAGACCACTACGGACTATATCTTCCCAACAGAAGTTGACCGTTTCGAAGTGTTTCATTTGTTCCAGTATCTCTAGGAACGTACTGATACCCTTCTTGTCTTTATCTGTCTTGAAGTCTGACTGTTTACCGTCACCACAAAAGATAACTTTGCAGTTGTTTCCTATACGTGTAATCACAGAATCTAGTTCATGAAAGTTTAAGTTTTGCATCTCATCGACCAACACAATGGTGTCGTCAAATGTGATACCTCTTATATAAGATGTCGATTCAAACTCTATGTATTTATTATGAACTAACTTCTCATATGCACGATCATCTTCAAAAAGATCCGCAGCCACTGCACGGTAAGGGCCTGTAAACGCCTGTAGTTTCTCTTCGATTGTGCCAGGCAAGAACCCCACCTCTCGGGTAGGTACTGCTGACCGGATTATGTGTAACGATTGGTATGGAGTACCCTTATCAAGGATCTCAACCAGTGCAAAGTACATTGCAAGGAATGTTTTACCTGTACCCGCAGTACCGACTAACGCAAGATTATTACCTGATTTGTATGCATCAAATGCCTCTTGTTGTCTGATTGTTACTGGTTCAATAGTACGTAAATGATCCATGCGTATGTTCATGGATTCAGAATGTTGTCTTTTCAAAGTCCGATGAGTCCCCATCCGTGGTTTGCGATTGCGTTTAGTATGATGAACAAACATGTTGCCATGTGAGTCAACCACCATACCGTTCGTATTACGGCAACACTGTCTGCCTGTTTATCGGTGGCTCCGACCTTCTCCCCTAGAGACTTGGCCCAGATTCTCCACCATTTAGTCATGGATACTGTTTTTGACGTACCTAGATTGGTTCGATTTGATTTGTTTGAGTTTGTCCTTCCAATCACCGCTGGTCTTACTGAGTACAGATCCTACTCCAGTAACCATTTTCGGTGCGGAATTGATTTGATTAGCCCATTCTCCGGACTCGACCATCTCGGTCATTTTTGATATGGAGATAATCATTTCCGTGACTTCCCCAGTCTTGATATTTTGCATGTCGTACGTTGGCATAATAATGTTGTCCAGTAAGATGAAATGGGCCCCAATTAAGGAGCCCGTTCCAGATACTGGATCACCCCCTTAGTCGAAGTTCAGCCTGATTGATTGCAGTCTCTAAAAACGTTTGACGTTTAGCGACTTTATACGCAATGTCTGCTTTGCCCTTCTTTTGTAGTTTATGAATGTAATGTCCCAACTCTCGCGAGTCTTTCCTAAGTCTTTCTAGCTGATTAGTGTTTCCAACCATACTCTCTCCTTACTTGATTTAATGGGGGATGTTATTCATGAAGTAGATCTGGAA
>JABJFP010000141.1 GCA_018662715.1 Methanobacteriota archaeon
AAGACGGCCCCCCGAGGGATGCTCTTCTATCATGCAAAAGATGGCCAACCGCTCTCAACACCCTGGCAGGTAGCAACAGCTCGCTCCATGATGCTCAGCCAATGTGATCTGGCGGAGGGCCTCATTGTAGATTGTGCATGTGGAAGTGGGCTCCAACTCGCTGCTCATGCATCTGTCCTCAGTAGACCTTCTGTTGGCATTGAACTTTCACCCCTTCGCGCTCAAGCCAGTGCCAAAAATCTACAGATCGTAGCACGTCAACAAAAGGCAGAAATGAAACGATGGTTCAGAGAAAGCAAAATTCTAGCTGGAGACGGAACTGATGCTTCGGGTGCTTTGGATGCTTTAGGAATGAATTCAGAACATGCAGTGGCTTTGCTCCACCTTGACCCTGCACGACCACGCAACAGCAGAACCCATGGGCTTGATGAAATGCAACCTCGTTTGGACGTTGTTTTTTCCTCATGGGCGCCTTATTTCGCAAAGCACAAGCGTGGACCGGGGTTGCTCTTGGACCTCTCTCCCCGTTTGACCCCGTCCCAACGTGATGAGGTAGAAGGTTTGGTTGACAATGTCTGGCCGGGAATTGAACGTACTTGGGTTTGGACATCGCGAGGGCGTGGGCGTGTCGACCGCTTGGCATTATGGCTCGGAGCGGCATCGTCAAAAAACACATCTCGGCGTTTCGTACGAATTCCCCCAAAACTTGGTGAACAACCCCTGATACTTTCAACGTCAGGAACCAATGATGACGACTCTGTACTTCCGAAAGCACTCATTCATCCACCAAAACGTGGGGAATATGTGAGTATTTTAGACGCTGCACTAATTGAAAGTGGTTTGGTTAGGACGTGGCTAGAGGCGGTCTCGAAGGAGACGATGAACCGATGGGGTAGTGTTGAAGGCCGCCGCCCTCAATTGCACCATGACCATCCATTACGATTAGGAGATCAACGCAATGCGTTGTTGGTCCAAGCAACGGGTCGCGTCGTAGCACTGATTCGCGAACCACTCTCCGATGAAACCATTGACGGATTGGTGGAAATAGCACTAGAGCACAACATGAAATCGCTCACCCTCCGATTGAACCTTGACCCCGCTGACCAACCCAAATGGCAGGGTTCGCTTGACCGCCAATTGAGTCGGAGGCACGGAGAACGAGATGGTTTCGTGACCCAGCATCCGAACGGGGATGTCTTGCTGTTGTGCGTTTGTCATTCAGAATCATGAAAAACCCATCACTAAAATCATTCCTTTTGAGACTCAGTGGCGCGAATGTGACCATCGCGGTCTTCATATACGGGAGGCAAGTCGGAGGCCTGCTTGACACTATGTGTAAGCGTTGAGGTGAAAGAACATGGCACGACCAAAGGATGAGGAGCTAGGAGAGGACTTCTCGTATATCCTACGTATGGCAGATACCGATATGGACGGACTTAAGCCCCTGGCTACCGCCCTAACTTCAGTGAAAGGTGTCGGCCACCGAACCGCTACCCAAATCTGTAAGAATACAGGTTTTGATGCTCACCAACTTGCAGGATTCCTATCGATTGAGCAACAAGAAGAACTTCGCCTTGCAATCGAAAACTACGCCGAAAAAGCACCGTTGTGGATGCTTAACCGACAACGTGACCTTGAGACTGGAGATGAGATTCATCTTACCGGCCAACAAGTACGATTCACTCTCGAAGACGACATCAACCGTCTTCGTACCATGAAGTGTTACCGTGGTGTACGCCACGCATCGGGCAACAAGGTCCGTGGACAGCGCGGACGCTCAAACGGTCGTGGTGGACTCACCCTTGGTGTGAGCCGAAAGAAGGTATGAGGAGGAATGAAGTATGGGAGAGCCAAAGTTTTCACGACCTAAATTTGACACCCCTTCCCACCCGTGGAAGGCTGGACGAATTGAAGAAGAACACGCTATCAAGGCCAATCATGGCCTCAAGAACATGCGTGAGATTTGGAAGGCAAAGTCCCAACTTCGCCGTCATCGACGTCAGGCTATGCGCTTGATCGGTACAGTGGACACCACTGAAGGTCACGGAAAGCGTGAGATGGATGACTTGCTTCATTCACTTTACAAGAAAGGACTCATTGAATCCAACGCCAGCCTTGACGACATTCT
>JABJFP010000142.1 GCA_018662715.1 Methanobacteriota archaeon
ATCCCACGCCCCATCAACTGCAGCCGCTGGGCGTTCGGCCACCGAGGTCCACGTTGCATCCTCATTCATCATGTATAGAGAAGATACGGAATTAGCACGGATAGCCAAAACTGGTTCCGTTCCCCCCGTAAGGTCCAACCGATATTCATGATCAGTGCCGCTAGGCTGAGCGAGTGAATGGCTTTCCCACTCGCTTGAACCGGGATATTGTTCGAACAAGGACAATTCTCCTGTGGAGGTCAAAGTCGCTACCAACAAAGATCCGTTTGAAAGCAAAGCGGTTGAGATTTGGACATCCAAGTCGGATTGATTGGCAATCCAGGAGGTTTCCAACTGTTGGCCGTCATAGGTCCAAAGAGAGAGATTGGTTGCGTTACCATCAGAAGTGACCAGAGCAACTGCAAGCTTCCCATCTGGCATGATGAGCGAGGGGTGTTGAGTTGAAACGGCTTGGCCTTCCAAGCCGAGAGAAGTGAGAGACCATCCACTCGGTCGTTGCGCTAGTTCAAGTTGATTCGTCGTGAGCCTGTAAACTAGGGAAGGCGCACCTGTTTCATCGATTGAAACTGAAATAGGTCCACCTAGGGCAGCAGCAGAGCGGACCATTTCGTGTGTCCATCCGGATGTTGATTCTTGGCTAGCAAATATTTGTTGACCCGCCCCTGAAGTATACGCCAGCATTTGTTGTCCATCTGCATCAAGAGAGGCTCCAAGGAATTGCCCCATGGTTCCCGTGGTGGCTACATCCATCTCTACCGCAGTCATTGAAGTGGGAGTATGAAGAACCATGTGCATGTTGTCTTCAGTAACGATAATTGGCATCCCAGAAGGGCGGACATCAAAGATGAATTGAGTTGAAGGGTCAATGGAAGAAACAATGCATTGTTCAACCCATTGACCGATAGGAGTTCCATCCTTCATGTGTTCAAGCTTCATCAGTTTGTGTCCGTCATTATTTGACAGCGTAAAGGCCATTGAAGTTTCTCCACGTGTGGCTGTCCCGAGGTCTAAACCAGTAAGCACACCATTGTACGTAAAGGTGAGATATTCTAAATCGCGTTCCGACAAAACGGGGTAATTCAAACTAAAATCTGTTCCTTCCGATGTATTTCTCATGGAATAAATAATTTCATTCAAGCCATCTGAATTGACATCACCATACCCGGCTAAGACCGAACCTAGATATTCTCCGCTAAGTCCTTCAGCGAGCAATTGAGATTCCGCCTGAAGTCCAGTTGAGGAACCAAGGAAAATCTCGAGACTGCCTCCGCTATCCCCACCGAGTTTGCTGATCAGGACATCGCCAAACCCATCATCGTTTAAATCTCCAATTGCTTCAATCGCCCCACCAATTCGGGCGTTTGGTTCGGATGAGAGGAGGGTCCAATCCGGCTCCGAAGACATCGCTCCTGTCGCCCCATTGTACAACCAAAGTTTTCCTGCACTGAAACCCCCGCCTGAACTGTTGTACGGCTCAGAAATGATGTGGTCTTCAAGCCCATCTCCGTTAATGTCTTCCAAACATGCAATATTGTGGCCAAACAACCTTCCTTGTTGATTGGACTCAACAATATGGATTGGAGTTCCATCATAACCGTTTGAAGAACCCTCAAAATACTCAATTGAAGAATACGATAGAGCATCATCGTAAGTTCCTGTGTTCCCGACAATCAATTCATCGAAACTGTCCCCGTTGATATCGCAAGCTTCCATCGTACGTCCAAACATTTTCCCGTTTGTGGTTTGAGTCAGATTACGCTCCAGTATCATGCTGCCCGTTTCGAAGCCAAAGACAAGGACTTTACCGGATTTGTTCTCAGTACCGCTAAGGCCATTTCCCCATCCTTGTGCGGAGACTGCCAATGCAGAATGGCTACCGCTCTGTTCAAGCGAGTTCACAACATCACCGATACGTTCGTCTCCAGTTCCCGACATGGAGTACATCGGTTGGGAAGTCAGACCATCCCCGTGGCCAGTGAAAATTTGAACTTGGCCTTGCTGGCCCTCGCTTTGAGTAAGATTGTACCATCCTGGAACGCCAACTGCTAAGTCTTGGATTCCATCCCCATCAAAATCACCGAGGTCGATTCCCATCCCAAAGTGGAATAGATCTCCCTCGCCTGCTAAAATGACATCAGGGATTGATGAAAGCCCTGAACTTGAACCGTGGTAAACATCAACTCTACCGTTGTGAGTATTTCCTAGAAGATCGGCTGTTGGAGTTGCAATAATCAAGTCTGCGAATCCATCTGCGTTCAAGTCACCCATCATCATAGAACCTTCAATAGCGTCATCTTCGCCGGTTACAGTGTAGGATGGTGTCGGATTAATTCTACCAGAGTCTTGTCCATCTAGGGAACGAATCAACTGAATCGAGAAACTCGATGGCCCTTGCAATACCGTTGCTACTTGCTCAATGTTGTTGGCATCCAGCCCCATACCGAGTGCTGAACTCATGCTGGCATCTTGTGAAAGAATCTGAGATTCATGCTCCCAACCGTCAATTCTCAGGAGGATAACAGAGCCGGATGTGTTGCGGGTGTAGAGAATATGGGCAACACCGTTTGAATCAACCTCTAATTCGATGTCAGTGCCTACGGGTCCTGCATCAAGAAGGTACTTTGTCCAGTAGTTTCCGCTAAAGTTCACTTGATGTAAAGCACCATCTTGTGTCCTCATCAACCCCCATTCTAATCCATTAGGCGTGATATCCATTTCCAAATGAGTAGCATTCACGTCCTCAAAAATTGTGCGCGTATGCCATCTTGCACCATCCCAGTAATTCGTACTCATTGCAGCATACCTCCCCATTTTCAGGTCGGGGCCATCGGCGTAGAGAACACGTGGACGCTCGTTGTCAGTCACTGCAATTGCGCAGTCGACAAGTCCGGTTGAATGCGATGCAGTCACATTATCAACGAGCATGGAAGACCAGTAGCCACCTGGGGTATGAACCGCTGTGCGAACAGGACCTTCTTCTGTACTCCAACAGAAATGTTCAGAGTTGTGCCTGGTGAGTTTCATGTCTGGGACACCGTGATGCTCAACTGAAGAATTATTCAATTCAACATTCGCCCAGTAATCCAAGGCTGATTCTTCCCGAACAACGGCACTTTCAAGGCCGTCAAACGAAATTACAGTCCCTGCAAAATCATGGCCATCACCGCTTGAAAGTGTAAATGGAGACGATGATTGGGGATTTTCTGGAGACTCGTCAAATATCTCACCACCTTGATAATTCACCATTGGAGAAAATGAGGTGAGCAAAAAAAGCAGGAAAATAAGAACGCTTTTTTGCACTGGAGTTCCAAGAAGAGCACCCGACATGATACACTCACACACCCCGACCTAGAAAATCGTTGTTCACTTATTTCTTGACCCCCCTTAGGGGGTCAATAGACAAAAGGCCAATGATGACAACCGTTTGCTTGAGAAAGGGAAACGACTTCGTATCACCGTGGAAGAAGCCTATCGCCTCATTTTAGCAAACGGCCCTTGGCCGAATATTTCTCTTCTTCAACCTCAATGCGAACGAGCGGTTCAAGTTATTGCTTGCGACGGAGCCCTTGACCGGGCCCTTGCTGCTGACCTTCCGGTCGATATCGTAATTGGAGACATGGATAGCGTTCAAAACAAGACGTTGGCAGAATTTCTAAAACAAGGAGGCGAAGTTGTCGAAATCAAGGACCAAGAATCAAACGATTTTACAAAAGCCGTAAATTATTGTGTTGAAAAAGGGCAGACGAGATTGGTCGTCTTTGGAGGATTAGGTCATGACCTCGGCCATGAATGGGGAAACATCCTGACAAGTGTTGCTTCTAATCTTCAGATCGAAATGGTCCATGATGGAAAGAGTATCCGGACCTTGGAAAAAGATATTTCATATTCTATAGAAATGACCCCTGGCGAGGAATTCTCCTTGTTTGCAATTCCATTTTGTGATGGCATCAGCCTCACCGGGTGTTCATATGAATTGCATCAACACCGATTGGAAATGGGAAGTCAGGGCGTCCATAATATCGCCAAGGAAAAGCAACTTCAGCTTTCGTTTGAACAGGGCGCTCTCGTGATGATCAAATCTCTTCGGTGACTGGACCTTTCGGAAGATGATTCCTTAACATTGCTGAATAATCCTCAACGCCATCCCAACTTTGAGCGACCTCATCAATTCGGGCCTGCTCAAGTGTGGAATCATATCCGCCCCAATCTTCAATCAGTTTGAGTTTGAATGCGGCACGAGGAGTGTGACCTGGGAGGAAATTTCTCCACAAGAAAGGGATTCTTCCTGGAGTGACACGGTTGACGATTTGCACAATGGACGTATTGCAAGTCGTTAGCAAGGAATGGTACCACTCAGGGCTAACTGAAAGTTGATTCAACTTTTGAATCATACCAAGAAGAAGCATCTTATCTTTCCCTGGCGGAGTGATGGCTCTAAACATGTAATCCTTGTTTTGGCGAGCATGCGTTCGCAGCCCCGTCACGTCGCGTTCAAACCCAACCAGAAGATAGAGTTCGTACGCTCGCCAAAGCCCATCCCACGGATGGTAACGTTCACCCTTTTCACGGCGGGTCTCGAAAGAAAAAGAGAGACATGTTCCGCATTCAAATTCAAAGGTGAGATAGGTATGAGCCATTCCTTTTATCGCATGGAAATGATCTACCATGAACCAAACATCCTTGAGTTCATCCAAACGAACGTTGACCTCTTCTTCCCATCGCTCATCACGGTCCCGAGTGGTTCGCCAGTGGAAATCACGAACCATTTTGAATGTAATATCGTTGCCATCGACTTGAGCAGTCGTGAGGTGTTCACAATCGGCTGCCCAAATAAGGTCCAATTTGGGCCGAAGGGGGCGAATACGAGTCCACCAAACATATGCAAGACGAAGGAAAAACAACCCAGCCAGGGCGATGATTACAGTCAGTACTATTTCTTTGAAGTCCATACCATCACCACTTATGCCAGATTCTCCAATCTTGGTCCCACCAATCTACAGAGCCGTCCGGATGTTGGCGCCATAACATACCTTGGTCATCAACAGTTGTGGGAAGTCCCTGTGGGTCAGGAGAACCGTCGGCGAGAATCTGTGGCTCGGGGCCCAAATTAGGCAGTTCTAACTGTTCAGGTTCTCGTATTCTAACCAGCATCAAAAAGACAAGAACCGTTACGACAAGAGCCAAGATACCAATTGAAATCCAACCAACAGATGTTGTCTCTGTTTCAGGCCCGAGTGAAGTTGATGGGAGTGATGCACTCTCATTTTCCATCAGTTCTAACGAAGGAAGGCGAATGAGGTTGGTTCCTTGAGTTGATGAAATCATTTTCTCAGTGATGATTTCTAATGTGACGAGATGGGCCCCAGGCCCCAAATTTGAACAATCAAAGGAGGAACTGTTGACGCCTGATATGACCGTACCTTGAACAGACCATACCTTCGCCATTGAGGAATAATCCATGGATTGCTCGGACTCTACCATTACAGAGCACGGTGTATCCGTTGTGTTTTGGTGGCCCATTACCTTCAGAGCGAAATCTGGAGGAGGGCGATTGAAAATTGTAAAGTTCAGCGACGATTCTGTAGTTTGACCCAGCCCGTTGCGATAGGTTTCTTTCAGCTCATAATCTCCGGCAGGCCAAGATGAACAATCCAGTGATTGCTGAGTATCAAGAACACTGAACGGGGCGCCGGTAAAGGTGCGCACTCCAGTTTCACCGTATCTCGGCCCGGTTTCATCGGAGAAATCACGATTAATGGTGCAGGTTTCTCCTGTTTGGATGCTTTGTCCAGCATCAAGGTCGAGGCGAACCAGGGGGACTTGCAATGCAGGTCTGAGCAGGAAGGTTGGAAGAGGATAAGTGGCGATAAAATCACCATCTCGGTCAAAGAAATCTAATCTTAAATCATGCTCTCCCGCAGACCAGGAATCGTAGACTAAACTGATGTTGGTTTGAGACTCAAATGCTAACTCTTGAACGACCAATACCTCTCGCTCTTTATGCAGTCCACGTAACTTGACAATCATCTCGTTTTGGAATTGGGTAGAATTGAGAACAACAACAACGCGTACAGCATCAATATCTCCGTCTTGGTTGGTATCAATCGTATCATTGCGTAAGGCGAGTAGCGTCAAACCTTGCTCGGCAAGACGTTCATCAGGCGTAAGTTCAGCCGAGCCGTTCATCGTAGGGATACAACAGAGGAACAGAAGCAATGTGAAGGCGAGTGCAGTTGTTTTGGAAGGTTCACTCATTGCCTTCACCTCCAGGGGATAACGGCAATGGGGGCAATTCGTCTATTGGAATAAGTCTGGGTTCGACAGGTGCTTGTAAGAAATCTGTTTGGTCAGACTCCAATTCTTTTTCAAAGGCCAGTTGCTCCATCAAAATTGCTCGTTCTTTCGAGGTGCGCACGACAAGCGCTGCAGCTGCGCCAAAGATGAAGCCTAGACCAACGATAAGGTATGTGAGCCATGAGGCGGCAGGGTCTTCTCCCATGATGGCGATTGCCGCTGCGAATTCACCGTAGTCATTTGACCA
>JABJFP010000143.1 GCA_018662715.1 Methanobacteriota archaeon
ATTCATTGGGACCCGAAGAATTTCCCACACGCTACCGTTCACATACAAGTCGATATGGACGGGGGTGTTACCGTTCACACCGGAGCAGCCGATATTGGTCAGGGTTCAACAACAGCAGTCGCTCAAGTCGTCGCCGAAGTTCTCGCACTCCCAGTTGAAATGATTCACGTCCGGAGCCATGAAAGCGATACGAGTCCAGTTGATCTTGGCTCCTACTCCAGTCGTGTGACGTTCATGAACGCAAATGCAGCCATCCGTGCCGCTATTGGGATTCGTGACCAATTGCTCAAGGCTGCATGGGAAATGCTAGGCTATCACCCGAACGTATTGGTTCTCAATGACCGACGTATCTACTACAAACATGACCCTGCAGTAGGTGTGTCGTATCTGCAAGCCTTGCACAAGGCACAGGAGGATACGGGTGCACTCATCGCCCGAGGAGCTTACCGTTCTCCTCCAATGGGTGGCGTTCACAAAGGAGCAGCAGCAGGGCTTGCTCCAGCATATTCATTCTCAGCCTACGTAGCAGAGGTTGACGTTGACGTCGAGACCGGTAAGGTCTCGTGCACCAATGTTTGGGCTGCCCACGATTGTGGTAAAGCATTGAACCCGCTTGCCGTGCGAGGACAAATTATTGGGTCATGCCACATGGGACTGGGACAAGTTCTCTCTGAGAAAATGGTTTACGGGCGCACTGGGCACCTTCAAAATGCAAATTTGTTGGATTACAAGATTCCATCCGTCCATGAAATGCCTCATGTTGAGCCAATTATTGTTGAATCAAGCGACCCAGAGGGGCCATTTGGTGCTAAAGAAGCCGGAGAAGGACCCCTTCTACCTATTTTGCCGGCCGTTGTTAACGCAGTATACGATGCTACGGGTATCCGAATGCGAGACCTCCCGCTCACTCCCGATGTGGTATACAAGGGAATTGAGAAGCATCTCAAAAAGATAGGTCTCGATGACCCCTTGGACCTTGAGACACCAACTCTCACTCACGGTCCATTGCAACAGCAACTTGTTGAGCGTGCAAAGGAGCACGAGGTAAGAGATCGTTTGCGCCAGCGCAGTGAGGATACCTCTGCCTATGTCAACGGAGTTTTGTTTGGCTTTGACCCGAACCGCCCACTCAGCGAACAAGTTGAGGGGTGGAGGGAAGCAGATGAACCGCTCCCCGAACAACTTGCAGAACTCGGGTTTGCCGGTCGTGCTTGGCTCAAAAAAGAGCAACGACACATGGAGGATGATGCTTGATGTTGATGCCTCCATTTGAACTTCATCATCCTAAAACTGTAGAGGAAGCTTGCAAACTTGCTGCCAGCCTTATGGAAGAGGGCCATTCCTTTGATTGGGTCGCAGGAGGGACAGATGTCCTGCCAAATTACAAGTGGCGAATTAATCCAAAGCCCCACGTGATTTCCCTTGCAAGTATTCCCGATGCGTTTCTATTATCCTCTTCAGAAATCGGATGCATGGTGACCTTGGATACCTTGGTGGCAACGGAAGATGCCCATCCATTATTGAGGCAAGCAGCCGCAAAGGTTGCTTCATCATTGATTAGAAAAAGTGCAACCGTTGGTGGGAATCTTTGCCTAGATACACGCTGTTTCTGGTACAACCAGTCCGAAGATTGGCGTCGTTCAATTGACTGGTGTCACAAGGCAGATTGCGGCACTGGAGCAGATTGCAGAGTGATACCGAATCAAAATACACTCTGCGTAGCGACCTATCAAGGTGACCTCGCACCCAACTTCATGGTACTCAACGCCTCGGTTCTTATCGTAGGGCCAAACGGTGAGCGAACGGTTGATGTCGCTTCGTTTTACCAACTTGATGGAATGAAGAAAAACATCCTTGAGGAGGGGGAGTTCTTACTCAAAGTCATGCTTCCAAAGGACGCAGCCAAGCGAGAAGGATGCTATCAGAAACTTCGTGTTCGAGAATCATGGGATTTCCCAGAAGCAGGTATTGCGGCATCGTGGATTCCTGGGAAAACCGACACTCTTCAAATCGCAAGCACTGCTCTTGAGTCGATACCCAAGGAGCATTCAGAACAGATCACCCAACATCTCAAGGAAAACAATGGCGCTATTGACGTGAAATCAATGGCCGTAAGCATCCAAAAGTCAGTGAAGCCAGTCAACAACACAGCACTGCCTCCACGATACCGCCGTTCCATGGTCAAAACTCTTACGAAGCGGGCCCTGATGGGTATAATGAAGGAGAACTGATGGTATGCGAAAGGCAATCCTTCTCATTCTGACCTTTATTCTCTCGATATCGTTACCGCTTTCATCTGCGCAACAACTCGAACCTCCGTCATGGGAACTGGGCTGGGATACCGACATGGATTCCACTTATCTTGTTGATTTAGAGGAAGATTGGGACCTCACTGGAGAACTTGTTTTTTACATTAACAACGAGCGAACAGGTGAATTGAACATTGATTTGACTTACGATTATGACGAGGAAGGGCCGTTTGAGTTTGATGGGCCGGATTCGGTTTCTGTCGGAGGCTCCTCAAATGAATCGTTTTCAATTACGATATCAGGAGGAGATGCAGAGACGGTGAGGGCATTTTCACCCTCGTCCTCAATTAAACTCATTCTCCAGGCACAGGAAACCGTCGGCGAAACACCAGTGGGTGATAACGAGATTGAAGGTGAAATCAGTACCCCTCGTATGTATCATCTTGCCCCCGAAGTGCTACTCCCTACCGATACGCTGTTTTCGGGCTCATGGGTTGAGTTTACCCTTGAAGTAAGTAATCTTGGAAACAACCAGGACGCCATTACCTCAGCTGACGCTACCATCCGAAGTTGCCCCCACCTCTCCGTGACGGGTCTAGATTCGCTCGAAGGTACTGTGGTTGGCGTAACTGATCAAAACGGCACAGGTGTACTTTCATTCACACTACGCCTAGAAGCGACCAGTAGCCATCAAGAACGCACTTGTGAAGTTTCAATTTCCATTCTATCTGAAGGAGACGGGAATACCCGCTCATCTTCTATGAACGTCAAGGTTGAAGCTCCACAATCATCTGACAGCTCAGGTGATTCTGATGGCAGTGGGGAGGATGATGACATGACTTCCAAAGGTTCTGAATCAATGCCGGCTTTGTCTATGATTGAAATTTTCTCAGTAATACTTCTAACATCGTGGTTTTCCCTTCGTAGCCAGCGTGAATTTCTTTGAATCGCCCCAAAGGATTCAAAAAATGTAATTTTTCCATTCTATTCGCCTTTTCTTGCAAATATTGAAGTCGTATCTTTCCAGACTTTGTCTGTTTTTCCTTGAGCACCCTTGAGCAATCATTATGAGTGGAGCGAAGTTCCGAGAGATGTATATCTGGCGCTGCGCGTCAGTCAGTAGGAGAGAATACCATGGCAGAAGCAGAAAAATCCGGTTTGAGCCTTGAAGCATGGCTCATGGTTGGATTGATTGTATCTGTTCTCCTCTCTACAGTTGTTATCGCTTTGGTTTCAGCCGGTAAGACCACCGTATTTTCCCCTTACCAAAACGATGATGAGTTTTCCGACCAGCAACTTACGCTCATGAGGTCAAATTTGAGCAGTTTCAACATTGCTAATACTATGTCCACTCCAATGCTCGTCAATGACTGGCAGGACCCTCACCGAACGCTTCTCGTTATTGCAGCACCGGAGAAACCCTTTGATGCCGCTGAATCAGCAGCCATTTACGATTTTGTCACCGAACGTGGTGGCAAAGTTATCCTTGCCTCAAACTCTACCAATGCTCAACTCGTTGCAGAAGAATTCGGAGTGAAATACTTTGATGCACCAGTCCGTGACGATCCAACAACTGGACGGTATTACGAAGTTACAACAGATAACGATGAGCGAGTTAGCCCAGATACAAAGAAACTCTGGGCGGTCTCCTCCATCACACGTGGCGTTGATACGATGGGTGACGAAAAGGCAATTCCATGCTCAAATGATGATGTAAGAGACAGAAATGTTGAGAATTGTCGAATGCCGGTCTTGTTCCACCGCCCAACTGCGATTCAAGTCTTGGATGAGCAAGGCGATACCAACCGTGAAATTCACGTCCTAGCACAAGCATCTACCTCTGCTCAAATCGATTTGGGTAAGGGTGAGAACAACCCAACTCTCGGTGAGGGTGAAACAGGTCTTATCATTCGTATCGACTACCCAGGGCAAGAAGTTCTGGATGAAAAACCAAACAATGACTACGGAGAAGTTAGCGTTACAGGAAGCATTGTCTTTGTCTCTGACCATTCTGTTCTTGCTAACCACCTCTGGGATGAAGACCGTGCTGCAGCAACTGGTAAACAGCAATGCGATTCCCAACTCTACCAACAATTCGGCCACATGTGCTGGGAAACCGACTCACAGGGATTAAATTCCGGACTGGGCGACACCTCTTGGCATGGTAATTCGATGTACTTCATCGCATTGATTGAAGACATGATGGAATTCGATAACTCTGAACTTTCGTCACAAGTTACACGCTACCCAAGTCAGTTCAACATTGTCTTTGACGAAAGCCGTCACGTTTCTAGCACACTGTCCATGCCGTTCACAGAAGCGATTGGAGCCATTGTTTTGCTCACGAGCGACGGCGTCCTTAAGTGGCTCATTATCCTCAACCTTTTCGCACTTCTAGCGATCGCAATCATGGTCGTACCTGAGAAGGAAAACTGGCGTCACGTCTTTGACTTGACTCGCTTCAGAGAGCGTCCAACAAAGTTGGACCCCACTCAATACCACCGACGAACCAGGGAAGCTTTGCTCTCCAAGGTCCGTCAATTCAATGACCTGACGCGCGATGAATTCGCACGCAAGTCCCCCGCCGAAGTAATGCAAATGGTGCGGGAACCCCGCTTGGTTGAACTCGTAAGTTCAAACCGCTCATACTCCAACGAAGAATTGAGGGAATTGATCCCTCACATCCGACGTTGGGGTAATTGAAACAAGGAGGAATAGACATGCAACCCCCAGCCCCCCCAGCAGCCCCGCCCGCGCCAGCACCTGCAGCGCCAGTAGCACCTGCGGCCCCAGTAGCACCTGCCATGCCAATGGCACCTGCTGCACCAGCCGCACCTGTTGCACCTGCAGCACCGGCCGCTCCGGCCCAGCCGAAGCACCAGAGTACACCAGAAGTCCGAGAACGCCTCAAGGCCGTCGGTGCAATCGCAACAGCGATTTCAGCCGAAGTCCAAAAGGTCATTATCGGTAAGGCCCACGTTATTGACAACGTATTGGTCAACATTCTGTCAAACGGTAACCTTCTCTTCGAAGATTACCCAGGTTTGGCAAAGACGTTGATGACCAACACGTTCGCCGATGCGCTTGGTTGCGACTTTAAGCGTGTTCAATTCACGCCGGATTTGCTTCCTGCCGACATCACTGGTACCAACATTTACGACGCCAAGAAGGGCGAGTTTACGTTCAAGCCAGGTCCACTGTTCTGCAATCTCCTCCTCGCTGACGAGATTAACCGTGCACCTCCAAAGACTCAAGCTGCTTTGCTTGAGGCTATGCAAGAGAAGCAAGTTACCATCGGTACAGTGACACACAAGTTGCCTGCACCGTTTATTGTTATGGCAACTCAAAACCCTGTCGAGCAAGAAGGTACATACCCGCTTCCTGAAGCACAACTTGACCGTTTCATGTTCAAGATGTCCGTTGGATATCCTGACCGTGCTGACGAAGACGAAATCCTCGCACGCCGTATCAGCCGTGGAAAGGACGCCGTCGATGTTGACGTCATTACTGACCCACAACGAGTCATTGCAATGCAACAAGCTTGTGAAGATGTTTACGTCGATCCAGCTCTCCGAATGTACATGGTTGAAATCGTGTCCCGAACCCGTGAAGACCCTCGTGTCCTCGTCGGCGCATCGCCTCGTGGTTCCCAAGCACTGTTGAAGACATCCCGTGCTGCTGCAGCACTTCGTGGTCGTGACTTCGTCACCCCCGACGATGTCAAGGCGATTTCCGAACTTGCACTTGCCCACCGTATTATCCTCAAGCCTGAGCATCAAATCAAGGGCTTGGAATCCGGTGAAGTGATTCAAGCTATTCTACGAGAAGTCCCCGTACCAACGGTCTGATTTCCGACGAAATCATTGAGGTGAATTGAAGATGTGGAGTCGTAAGTCAGCCATGCTCGGCAGCCTAGCTGTCGCTATGTATCTGCTTGGCCTTACGCTTCGTAACTCTCAACTCGTTACCGTCGCTGTTGTCATCTTTGTCTTCCTAACATGGGCTGCACTCGTGGGGAATCATGCGGATGTCGCATCAAGCGGCCGTAGAGCCGAAGAATGGTCTGGTGAAGAGGGAGTTGCTCTTGGTAGCGTTGTTGCTATGAGGAAACTCTCCAGCGCCCGGATGTTTGAGGACGGCGAATTGAGTGTTACTTTGCGGATGCAAAATACATCTTCACTGCCCAAGATTTTGGAAGTACGTGATCGCGTACCTGAAGTAATGAGAATCAAAGAAGGAGCCAACTACATTTTGATGGAACTTGGCCCACGTCGTGAGACCTACATCGAATACACGGTAGAATGCCCACTTAGGGGATTCTACAGTCTTGGCCCTGTAACGGTCCGTATTCAGGATGCATTTGGGTTGTTCCACAAGGAAAAGGAATTGCATGTCTACAACGACTTCCTTGTGTTCCCAAAGATGGAGGATTTGAAAGAAACATTCGTCAAGTCCCGAGTTCCCAAGATTTTCACAGGTGCCGTAAACATCCGTCAACCCGGTCCAGGTTCAGAGTTTTACTCTCTGCGTGAATACTTCGAAGGAGACTCCTTCCGTGCAATTAACTGGTCTGCATACGCCCGTTCAGGGAAACTCATGGTTAACGAACGTGAGCGTGACGCTGTTTCAGACATCATCATCATTGTAGACTCAAGAGCAGTTGCTGAAACAGGTCCTGTCTCACGAAACGCCCTGGTCTACTCTACACGAGCCGCTGCTTCACTTGCCAAGTACTTCCTTGGACGCCGTGACTCCGTTGGTGTTATCGTCTACGGAGATGAAGTCGTAAGCGTTGACCGAGACACAGGAAAGAAACAATTGTATGTGATTCTAACCAAACTCGCTGGTGCAGTTGCCCGTGGTAACATCCCGTTGCAAGTTGTAGTCAACCGTATTCTACCGCACATCAACAAGGGAAGCCCGATTATCTTCCTTTCAAACCTTGAAGACGATCCAACCATCGTCAACGCACTGCGCGACTTCCGTGCACGTGACTTTGATGTAACCGTTCTATCACCGTCTTCGCTCGAGTTTGAATTTGATGCTCGGAGAATTGACCGTACAGGGTACGAAGTCATGAAGACCGAACGTGACGTCCTCATTGGGGAATTGCGCGGTCTTGGCGTTAACATCATGGATTGGGAGCCAGATATGTTGCTCTCAACCGCTCTTGCTGGAGCACGAGGATTCTGAGGAGGGAATAAAATGGCAATGAAATCCGGTGATACTGCACATCTCTACGATGGAAAGACGGTTCGTTCGTCTGCTCCTTCAAGAAAGAAACTTGCAGGTAATGCATCTGCAACCGGAGAGATACCAAAGGATGCTATTCCAACCGTTGAGATTCCATCCTTTATTGAGAGTCTACTCGGTGGACCACTGGTCCCTAAGATGAAATTCTTACCTCCTGACAAGATGGTCCAGAACCTACAGATAGCTGTTTACGGTGTTTTGGTAGCATTGGCTCTCTTGACCTACATGATTTCCCCTCCGGAAGGCACACTGTGGTACATCGTGACCGGTAGCCTTGGTGTTGCCAACCTTTTGCAACTGTCGATTATCGTTGGGGCAACGGTTGCAGGGTTCATGGGTACCTACAAGCGAGATGCACGCTTTTCTCTCGCTAGTAACGTCCTCTTTATCCTTGCAATCCTTCGCTTTGCATCTTCGAAAACATCACTTTCTAACGATCTTTTCGGATTCCAAGACAATCCCGGAATGTTGGCTATTTTGGTAGTTGTTTACTCTGTTCTTCTCATTATGTACTTTGAATTGAGCAACGGTGTCATCCGCTACTCAATGCTCGATACCAGTATTCGTACCAATGAAGTCTACGTGATGAATCCTAAGAAAATCGTCTCAAAGTACCACCGTTCCTTGGTATTGAATCCGATTATCGCTACCTTACTTGCTTGGTTTGTTCTTTCTGCCAACATGATTTTACCCGCCATTGTGCGTATTTTCTCATCTGATACGGCGTTGCGAATGGAAGAGTCCGTTGAACTCACATCAGTTTACGGAGTTGCCCTCGGAACACTGTTCGTGTTCATTGTGGTTGGCGGTCTCTTTGGCCTAAATCTACCAACTCACTTGCAGCGATACCGTGAAAGTAAGGCTGAGTAATCAGTTATCGTTACTAACACCGATTGACAACTGTGTCATCAGTTCTTCAAGTAAATTTGAGATGTCACTGCGTTGCGTCAACAGGTGAGTTGAATGCTGATTTGAATTCAACTGTGCGCTAATCCATCCATTTTCTAGAGATGGAATGCTCAGTTCATGGTCTCCTGTATTACCTATCAACGAAACCATTGCTGCATAATAATTGAATGAAACTTCGTCAAACCGTTGATTAAGTAATCCGATGCTTCGATTGACTTCATGTTGAGGGATGATGAACCTCCATTGGGCGTTATTGGACTCAAATGAACAGATTCGGATGTTAGCAGCATTGAATTCTTGTAGCACATCGCTAAGTGCAGAGGTTGAATGATGCATGTATTTGGTTTCGACAACAACACACGCTACTTTGGGGATGCAAGCAATACCTTTGGGCGCACTCAGTTCATGGATGTCTGGTCCAATGACTGTTTTCATCCCGGTCTTTTCGTAACTGTAGAGGTGACGAACTTCAATTGGAATGCCCAGTGCATAAACAGGGGCAACGGTGGCAGGATGGATGATTGGCGCATCAATGTGTGAGAATTCCATAGCTTCAGCGTATCCCAAGTAGGGGATTGGAGTGGAATGAACCCCCCACCGAGGGTTGACTGGGTAAATCCCGAGTACATCCTTCCACAACACGACACGCTGTGCATCAAGTAATGCTGCTAGGGCAGTAGCCGTGTGATCGCTCCCACCCCGTCCAAGCAGAGCAATGTCGCCGTCCTTCCCTTGCCCGAACCAACCTGTGACAACGGGGGTTCCGTGGAGTGCAGAGCGTTGAAGGAGTTCTGTTGATAATTTCATATCCACGGTTTGAGCAATGGTGGTTCCATTCAAACAAAGACCAATATCTTCCGCTCCAACTGGATGTGCATCAATACCATGTTCACTCAAAGCAAAGGCGACAACAAGGGCAGAGAGACGCTCTCCAGAGGCGAGGAGGCGATTGTAAGCCCCGGAATCGTCACGATCTGTGGCGAGGATTTCGAGTGCGTCCTCAATTCCTTTGAGAACCAATTGGAATGTATCATGCAGTGGGGAATTGATGAGGTTGGGTGCAAATCGCAGGTGTTGACTTGCCAGGTCATTAACCAAACGTCCAGCGTATCTTGGCTCTTTAGCGGCTCGCATCAATCTGTCAGTTGTTCCCCAAAGCGCAGAGACAACAATGACACAGGGGTTCGTTGAATTCAGCATCACTTCCGCAATCCGATTGATATCGCTTGCGTCACGGAGACATGAGCCTCCAAATTTGTGGATTTCGGGGGGTTCATCCATCTAAAAATCCTCCGCGAATCATCAAATCTGATACTACCAATATTGCCATGGCCTCTACAACAGCGACCGCACGTGGGGCAAGAACCGGGTCGTGACGTCCTTTGACGGTCAAGGGCTCCTGTTGATTGGTTTTCATGTTGAGTGTCATCTGAGTTTGTGGGATGCTTGAGGGGGGTTTGAAAGCAACGCTGACATGAATTGGAGAGCCTGTGGACAGGCCAGCCAATGCACCGTCGGGGCGTTCTCCTTCCATAACTGGTGCTTCAGAAGTGCCGCCCCAAGCACTGTTATGCTCGCTTCCAGTCATGGTTTGAACGCCAAATCCATGGCCAAATTGAACGCCACGCGCAGCGGGTATTGACAACATCGCTCGGGCAAGGGCGGGTTCGAGTCCATCAAACCAGGGTTCACCAACGCCCAACGGGAGTCCGTTGACAACTAAATCTACTCGTGAACCGATGGAATCTCTTTGCTTTCGATACGATGTAATGAGTTCGGTCATGGCCTGAGCGGCAATAGGATCGTAGCAACGCATGTGCTGACTGTCTTCACTTTCCAGCGTGAGGGGGCAGTCATTGAGGGGGCGTGCCTCAACGGTTCCAATCGCTCCGACATGAGCCCGGAAATTGACACCTTTCTGCGCAATCCAAGGACGAAGTAGGGCGGCCATCGCAACAAGAGGGGCAGTCATTCGGGCACTTGAGGTTCCGCCGCCTCTCAAATCTGCCTTTCCATCTGTTTTCAACATCATCACCATGTCTTGGTGGCCAGGGCGTGGGTGGTCGGGGAGGAATCCGTAGTCCTTTGAACGCACGTCGCTGTTTTTGATTCGGCATTCAACGGGGTCACCGTTGCTTACTCCGTTGACAAGTCCAGATAACCAAAGGACTTCATCGGCCTCCTTGCGTTGACTGCTGTACGGACCGCCTGGTTTACGCATTTCCATGGCGGTTTTGAGGCCGACTTCATCGAGAGCAATCCCTTCAGGTAAGCCATTGAGCACCGCCCCTACATGGGGGCCGTGACTTGACCCGTAAAGCGTCAAGCGCAACTGTTCACCAAAGGACATTTGCATGATGGCTCAATGTTCCGAGCCGTGGGGCCTTCAAGAAGGTGTTCACTCTCCTGGGCCATCACTTTGAGTGGATAGAAACGCAGTTTCAATGATCTCAGCATCATTGTAGCGGATGCTGTACCATGATTTTATTCGTTCAATTGTTGGTTTTTGTTGACTTGGAACAACGATTACAAGTGCTGGGCCAGAACCGGTCACTCCGGCTGCACGAGCGCTATTGACGAAAGAGTCGTTGGTCATTTTACGCCCTTCAGCATCGCCAAGAACAGCAACCATCCCTCGGCCGTTCCAAGTCAATGCAACCAATTCTTGGTTGTTTTGTAGAGCCGATAGGGCTTGTTGAAATGCAGCAGAATGGGGGACGAAATCTTCGAAAGTTGGTCGGTGTTTACGAGCCCCTCTTAGGACGAGGATTACGGTCCAATCGGAAGGATTGGGGCCACTTCCCTCCAGCAATACACCAGATTGGATTTCAGCTTGTGGGTCTACGAGTTTCCAACCTGTAGTTGCGCACGCCCAAGCATCATCAAGTGAGCCCGTCATTGATACCCCAGCGGCGATTTGGGCGTGCCCGGAGAGTTCAACAGCCAATTCATCGGTTATTTCCGTCCCGGTTGCTTCCCCAAGTGCACGGTATGCCGCTATACATAGCGCTGATGAGGATTTCAGCCCTTGTTGCTGCGGAACCTTTGAGTTTACTCCCCAGTGCAATTCATCCCTGGAAAAACCCTCAGGAAGTTCTAGGCCAGCATCCAGCCAAACCTGCAGTATTGATGTGAAAAGGTCATCATGGTCATGCACATCACGCTTGCTTGGTTTATCCAGTAAGCGAACGGTCATTGGGAGATCTAATGCGATACTTGCTCCGTATCCAAGGGCTGCAGCATGGAGAAGACTACAAGCGCCATGTGCGCTCCCCTTCCCCAAGACTCCCATTATTACCGCTCCTCAACTCTGCTCTCTATCGCAGAGCCAACATGACGACCCACGCCTCCAAACCAACCGATAACGACGGTATTTTGAGGTAAATCAGTTACAGAATGGCGAGTTCCATGTTGGCCTACTAAGCGAACAGTTTCTGCTTGTTGCATAAACACATGGCCTTCATTAGGCTTTTGCTTGTTATGTGCAAGTGTCTTGAAAGTAATTTTCAACATAGGGCGTTGTTCGATTTTAATCCGACCCAATGTCGCTACACGACTTGTACCACCTTCGTGAAGAATCATAATCTCATCACCGCTTTTCAATTCACTCATGTATTTTGTAGTTCCATTTCCCAGCAAAATGTACGAATGGGGTGCTCCAGCATTGACTCGAAATGGGCGTGTTGGAACAAATGAAGAGGGAATGGTTTCACTATGAATCAGAAGCATTTGCGAGGAACTTGAACCAACAAGGACTCCTTCGCCAAGTTCCAGTAAGGACGTGAAGTCAAGACAATAGCGGTCACCTACTCCTCCATCCTCTACGGTCTGAATTGAAAAAGGACCTAATTCATATGGTTCTGCTTGCCTTTTACCCTCGTCCTGAGATTTCACTTGCACCTCATGGCGTTGTGATTTTGTAATAAGGGCAGCCTCAATGAGTTCCTTTGTGTTTGAAATTACAAGAGCATCTACGCCTTGTTCTAGTGCGAAGCCAGCACCCTGTGCTTGCTGTGGAGTCGAAATGATTGCAGCAATCTTGGTTGCAGAACCCTGCCGCGCTGCGATGAGATTTTCCAATGGAATCATCGACCATGTCTCGCACTCAATGAGCAACCATTCAGCACTTCCAATGGCCGCTTTACAATTGTTTTGTGATGGTTCATCGGCGACGACGAAGTGCCCACCAAGGATAGATTTTGGTCCATGAATCAAGGCTTCATGGACTGAAAACTCGTTTTCTTGAGTCGGCTTTTCAACCCAATATCGGTCAATTCCTTCGGATACTACGGGAAGTTCACCGTTGCGTATATCAACCCAGATTTCCATGAAATCATCTCACAATCCGTTTGAACTAAGCGCATGCTCAACATCAGCATTTTCATGAACGATCATCATGAGCGCTCGGGCTAAGTCTTCTCGTTGGGGATGGGCAAATACTTGACGCCCCATGCAAATTCCAGACGCGCCAGCCTTCATGGCCTCGTGGACCATGCTGAGAATTGCTCTTGCGTTACCTGTTGAGGGTCCTCCTGCGACAAGGACTGGAATCGGTGCGGCAGAAGATACAAGTGCAAAACTATCTTTATCGCCAGTCCAGACAGATTTTGCAGCGTCGCACCCCATTTCAAAAGCGAGTCGAACACCGTGTGCTTGGCCGCCAGTGGGGTCGTCTTCCATAACATTGAGGTGTTCTCCACGCGCATAAATCATCCCAAAGGATGGTAGTTGTTCGTGGTGAGCTTGGCGATTAAGTTCGCCCATACGCTCAATCATTGCTGCTTCATGATTGCTTCCCAAATTGACTTGGCTTGAAACACCAATCCCGCCTCTGCTGACGGTCTCATCGGCGTGACCAACAATGACTTTGTTATCGCTATCTGGGCCGCCGTGGCGAGTTGATACTGAGTAATGCACAACCATTGAGGTATTCGTTCCCTCGCAAAGGTGCGAGTACTTGCTCACAACTCCTTTTTGTGCTACGATTGCATTGACACCTGCTTTCACCAAGGAGGTGATGGTTGCCTCTAGGTCTTGTAGCCCCTCGGTCGGATAATCTGAGGCCCCATGGTCAATTGGAATCCAAACTCCACGGCCACCTGGAAGGAGTGCGTCAAGTCGCGTTGCCTTGTCCATGCTCTGTGGAAGCGCCCCTCATCATCAAAGGTTTGTATGAGGCATTTCATTCAATCTGTTCGCTAAACCACTGCAAAATTGCTTGTTCTGCACCTTGGAGATGTTCTTGATAGGTGGAGCGAGCAATGTCCATTGATTCTGCTAATCCTTGAATGGTAACCAGTTTTGGCTCCTTGTAGTAACCGTGCTTTGAAGCGAGTGCGAAGCAATCATTTTGCCTTGGCGTGAGTATGGCTGTAATTTCATCAGCGCTGCTTTGTACATTATGAACTCGAACTTCGTCGGGTTCTAACACCATTTTGCACAACTTCACAAATGTCGAAATTGATTCCGGAAGGCCACGGATGTTAACGGTTATCGCACCATCATCAAATTCGTAAGGAGGGAGAATGTGAATATTCTCGGTATTTGATGCGAGACAAACCAAAGGATGTCTGTTCCAAATCACCACAGCGTCACTTTCACGTTCGTTCAATTTCTGCTCCACAGAAATAAAGTCAAGGTCGTTGAGGTCATCAACCGATTTTCCTTCACGATATGTAGGGAGTACAATCTGTCGGACGCCGGAGGGTTCCACGGCTAAATGACCCATTACTTTCAGATTTGAGACAATTTCACCAAGTTCTCTAAATTCGGTGGTAGCAAGAGTTGTTTTTGACCAACTTAACGAAACCTCTCGCATATAATCGGGGTAGGGGCGTGCCTTCTTATGTCTTCACGCAATATTCTTCGTATTTGGAATCATTCACGCTCATCGTATGTTTCAAGTGGTGACTGCACATGGAGTAAGTTATGCAGCCAACCGATTACTTGCTTACATTTGCGTTGGGCGGGGCTTTTGTAATGGGGCTTCTCTTTATTGTCATGCGCAGAGAGGCGCAGGTCAATGTCCAAAGTGGAATGAGCGCAGAGGGGCTCATGCAACAACATTCTGGTATGGGATTCGGCAAGGCAAAGAAGAATCTTGACCGTAAATTGGCTGCAGTTCAGGATATCCTGCGTCGCCAAAATCACTCGGACCTCGGTTCAGCGGAGGAGCGCTTTGCACAACGCCGTGAAGAAGACCGAATTGCTGAGGAAGAAGCCCGTCGTCGTCGCGAGGAATCGGATGCTCAGCGTGAAGATGATGAGGAAGAAGAGCGTCATCGTCGTGAACTCGAAATGGAGCGAAAGGCAGCAGAAAGAGCCGCTGAGGAAGCTCGCCTAGCATCGGAGCGTGAATCAGCACGGCAACTTGAACTTGCTAGCGCTGAGTCGGACCGTCTAGAAGAGATTGATGCTGCCCGTGAACAAGAAGCACTTGAATCACGAGAAGCGGCCCAACGCGCCATGTCTGAACTTCAAGCCCGTTTGGAACGTGAAGGCGCTCAATCGTCTGACGTTCAAGTTTCGCTAATGTGGAACAACTACAACGATTTGGACCTGCACGTCGTTTGTCCTTCTGGTGAACGCATACACGGAGGTAACAAGAACTCAGACTGTGGTGGAGAACTTGATGTCGACGCTAACGTTCGGGCTGAGACTCGTAAGCCAGTCGAGAATGTATTCTGGGAAGAGGGAAGTGCTCCTGCAGGTAAGTATCAGGTCTATGTTCACTACTACAAGAAGCACAACAAGCGCCGTAGCAAGGACCCAACAAAATTCCAACTCATCGTCAATGCGGGGAGCGATCTCATGGAATTCAACGGAGACTTGTCCATGGGCGATCCGATTATGCTGGTCGCAGAATTTGTCCTACCCTCTCTCGAAGAACGTGCAGCACGCCGAAGGGAACTCGAACAAGCTCTTCTCTCTGCAGGCGGAGAAATTCCAGTGGAAATGTCTGAGCAAGAAGAGGCTCGTCAAGCAGAACTTGCAGCGGCTGAGTCACAACGCTTAGAAGAAATTGAATTGGCTAGAGAGCAAGAAATGCTGGAATCACGTGAAGCGGCACAACGCGCCATGTCTGAACTTCAAGCCCGTTTGGAACGTGAAGGCGCTCAGTCGTCAGACGTTCAAGTTTCGTTAATGTGGAACAACTACAACGATTTGGACCTGCACGTCGTTTGTCCTTCTGGTGAACGCATACACGGGGGCAACAAGAACTCAGACTGTGGCGGAGAACTTGATGTCGACGCTAACGTTCGTGCTGAAACTCGTAAGCCGGTTGAGAATGTATTCTGGGAGGAAGGAAGTGCTCCTGCAGGTAAGTATCAGGTCTATGTTCACTACTACAAGAAGCACAACAAGCGCCGTAGCAAGGACCCAACAAAATTCCAACTCATTGTCAATGCTGGAAACGACCTGTTAGAATTCAGCGGTGAACTCTCTACGGGTGACCCAATTATGCTCGTAACTGAATTTGACGTCCCAACTGCTGAAGAGCGAGAAGAACGTCGTCGAGAACTTGAGAGGCAAATACAAGAAGCGAAGGGTGGTGTTTCGTCTCAGTCGGCTGCTCATGAAGAAGAAAAGATGCCCGAAGAAGTTGAAGAAAAGGTAGCGGAAGAAGTTGAAGAAAAGATTCCGATGGCTAGTGAGGGCGAATCAAAAGACGAGACAACGTCTCATGAATTGCCTGGTGCTCCTGACCTTGATTCACTCATGGGTGACAATGATTCTGAGGATTGAACCTCAGGAAATAATGTCGTCTAGAGAATCTGAATTGATTCCATTACGGATGGAACGGGCAATGCGTCGTCCCGTAGACATGAATCGTTCGTTGATGTCGGAATAGGGTGAGCCGCCCACAAACGGATTTGATCCTGCCACAATTCGGGCACTGATTTCAAAGACCTTGAATTCAAGTTGGTCTGTTACAATTGTTTCAAGACAAAATGGCCCAAGCATGCCTCTTGACCCTTCTTCCAGATTGAATGATGCTGCGACAGTACCTTCCGCCATTTCAAAAGCCCGCGGCAACAATGATTCTCTGATCACGACTGGTTGGTTCCCGGTCACAACAAACGATGGCTCGAGGTCCATTTCCCTCAAGTCTCGCAAGCTACCGAGTTTGTAAAATTCGTCGACGTTGCTTTCGTCTCTTCGGTCCATTGAGAGCAATTCTAGTCGGCCTAGGTTCTTACCCGCGTGTTGGCCACGGCCTTGTACTTGGTAGCCATCTGTTGCCGTAGGGTCAAAGAAGAAATGGAGGTAATACCTGCATCCTAATACGTACTCTTGAATGGTGAATTCTTCTTCAATGTCGACATTTCTTCTGAAATCTCTGTAGTCTCGGGCAATGAAATACCCACGACCACCTTTTGCACCGGCATACTTGACGATGACAGGTCCAGCGATATTGTGTGGGTCTTCGATAACCATGGGCATTGTGCATCCGCCTTGTTCAAGCCATTCACGTTGTAGAGCCCTGCTGCTTTCCCAGTGCAGGATGTTTCGGTTTCCAAAGGTAGGGACTTCAAGGTTTCTGAAATTCGTAGCCCCTAGGTATTCTACAAGAGACCCATGCGGGATAATAATGACATTCTTTGAGCGGAACCATTCCGCATGGTCTAGCATTTCCCGGTAATCGTCCAGCATGAGCCACTCGTCTGGTTCAGCCCCAGGGAAGGCTTTGTAAAATCGGCGACGGTTTTCTCCGACCGCGATGCCAAGTGTTCGGAAACCTTCCTGTCGGGCTCCGTGTAAAATTTGAAGGGATGAGTGTGAGGCAACCACACCGATGGTGATTTGGCTTGAATCATAGCCGGAGAGCCAACTTCGGATAGTCTCGTAATCTACGCCCATGCCGAGGGGTTTCGTATTCGCTCTATGAGTGTTATGCTGGTTTTTTGTCTATCTGTAA
>JABJFP010000144.1 GCA_018662715.1 Methanobacteriota archaeon
GACCTCTGTGCGGATACTGCGGCAAGTGCAACCGTTGACAATGATGGTTGCAGTGCAACACAACGAGAGTCTGATTCAGACGGTGACGGGCTTAATGACCCTGAAGATTCGTGTCCTGGAACCGACGCAGATGCTGTTGTAGATGCAAACGGATGTTCCGAAGCCCAGCGTGATTCTGATGGGGATGGGATTTCTGACCTTTCAGATGTTTGCGACGATACACCAGCCGGCTTCCCTATTCTTGCAAACGGTTGTACCGACGAAGATGCGTTGGATACCGATTTGGACGGAGATGGCTATTCGGGTGCCTACAGTTACAATATTGATGCGGAAACAGGACTCAGGTATGACGAGCAAGGAGATGCTTACCCAACGGATGGGACCCAATGGTCGGACCAAGATGGTGACGGATTCGGTGACAACAGTTCTGGAACTAACGGAGACGATTGCCCTGCTGAATACGGGACCTCGTTCGAGGATTATCTTGGCTGCGCCGATGACGGGGACGGATGGCGAGATGAATTCGAACCTGTTAATCTAAGAAATGATGCCACACAGTGGCAGGACTCTGATTTCGATGGATTTGGTGATAATTGGGGAGACTCCTCTTGGAATTCAAGCCGAAATCCTACATGGCCAGGTATTTTCGTAGAAGGTGCGACCAATGCTGATTTGTGCCCAAAAACCCTCTACCAGTTGAAAGACCAAGTTGATGGTGAAGGTTGTCACATCACCGAACGAGATTCTGACGGTGACGGAGTCTATGATAACGAAGACGAGTGTGTTGACAAACCAAAGGGTTCCGATGGATATGCGGACGGTTGTCCGTATGAGCCGCTCTCTAACGGCAATGAGGATGATGGATTGCTTGGAATGAGCGGAGGAACGCTAATGATTGCCCTTTCTGGAATTGGAATGTTGGTGATCGTGGTCTTCCTCGTGATTCTTCGAGCATCAAGTAGAGAAGATGATGATGAAGATGAGGATGATGACTACGATGACTTTATGGATGACGATGACGATTCTGATGATGTGTTCAAGTCACTGGATCGTAAGTCTGCAGCAGCCTCTACACGCACGGCTTCTGCAGGACCTTCCCGCTCAAAGCAAACTGAACGAAAGGGTCCGACATCTTCCCCAGTGCAACGTTCAGCACCCCCACAACAAAAACAATCATCTGGTCCACCTGGTCGTTCACCACCTTCCCGTGGACCTCCCGGGGCGAAGAAGGAAGTCCAGAAAGTCGCTAAGAAAAAGTCAGTTTCAGCCCAAGAAGAACCATCTGCGAAGGTTCGTAAAGCGAAAATCAGCGTCGATTTGAGTATTTTTGAAGACTGGCAGACCGATGACCGTGATTCCGCAGTGGACTGGGTTGTTGAGGCGGTTGGTGATGGTGAACTTGAGCGAGGTATCCTCATGCAACTCCAAGAAACAGGATGGTCTGCTGAACAATCTCGAGCAATTTTCAATCTGGCTCGTAATCGATGAGGTAATGCAGGTTGGATATCAACATCCGTGAGGTCTTAAATGGAGGACCGAAGTGGCAACGATAGGGAGGGGTAAAATGGCTGACGAGACAAGTTCTTCGAATCAATCAACCATTGAAGTTGATGATGCCGCGGCTTATTTTGGAGCCACGACTTCTTCAGACATGCTTCACACTCTGATGTCAATGCCTCGGGAACAAGCAATGGTTCAATTTTTTGAGATTCTATCCGATATTGTCCTAAGTCCTGGTGACTTTGATTTTGAAGCAGCAAGCGAGCGCATGCAGTGCGAAGGTGGCGAAATCTACTATCTCGTTGCAGGCCATCTTGCGCTGATGAGCATGCCCGATCCATTGCTTGATGCACTAGGTCTTCCAAATTCATCAGGAGATGTAATGGGTGCACGTCTTGCATCAATTACCACAGAACAAGAAGAACCGTTGACTCAATTAGCCGACCCAATGCGGATGATGAAAATTTTCGCCGTAGCTCACCAAACCGGACAGGCCGATGAAATCATGAAGTACATGAATACCCTTCAAGGACACTTGGATTCTGTAGAACCATCGCTCGACGTGCTTGTTAGCATTAACAAAGAATTGGATGCAGCACTCGATGTTCATGGGCACATACTGCCCTTGCCCTCTCTTGCTAGTGGTAGTGCTGCTCCGGCTGAACTTGTCCTGCCAAAGGCCGCCCCTCCCGTTGTATCAAGCCCAAAGACCGTTGTGCCGCTACCAAGCACAGCACCGCCATCAGTCCCAACTCCAACAACGGCTACGCCCATTCCAGAGCCCAGCCCAGCCCCTGTGGCAGTTCCGCTTCCAAGTGAATCGGTCCAACTGCCCGTCATAGAAGTGGAATCTGCTCCCCAAGAAACCGTGAATGTTGAAAGTGAAAAGCAAGTAGCGCGTGCTACCCAAAATGCGTTTGCTGGAGCCTTTGATATTGGGATTGGAAGCGAAGAAGCAACACCCTCTATGGTTGAGCAACAGGCTGAAGAAACCATGCAAGTTACTGAGCCTGCTCCACTGGAAGAATCTGCCCAAGATGAGCCTGAAGAAGAGGAATTCGTTAGTGCAGCAGAACACTTTATCGCA
>JABJFP010000145.1 GCA_018662715.1 Methanobacteriota archaeon
CAGACCTTCACTCAAAATTCTTTTTAGGGGGTTCAAATATCCTCAATTATGGAAAAACGACGGCGCGACCTCCCAGTCACCCTCTATCGTATTCTTCTCTATCTCTCGAGAATGAGAGAACGCGGAGATGATTCTCGTCGCCTAATGCGTATTGAGCGTGCTGTTGGGGTTGAAAGAAAAGAACTACGACTTCACCTTCAAAGGATGCATGAGGCTGGATACATCATCATTGAAGAACGAGAATCCCGGGGGCGAGGTGGCCATCCAGTACTTGTTTATTCAATTTCAGAAAATGGACGCACTCTTCGTTCCGATATTGGGAGATGGATCGATCTAAGTGTGCGAATGGGATACTATCCAGATGCATTCTTCTATCTCCCAAGTGACCAATGATTGCGGGTATTTTATACCGGTATGGGAAACCTCATCGGGTTAAGTACCCCTGCTCTATGGTCAAATCATGTCCGGCAAAAAAGCGGTTGACAAGGTCTCGAAAGGCCTCACCTCCTTGATTGACGAATTTTCTTCAGCAGTGAAGGAAATGGTCAACGCAGGGGAAGAAACCGTCGTACATCTTGCGGTTGGTTCGAGTAGAGTCATCAAAGCAGCGATCAATGCGACAGGCGAAGTCACCAAAATCACGGTTGAAACAGCAGGTAACGTTGTTGGCTCTGTGGCGGAAGGTGTTGTCAAGACGGTCAGCCCAAAAGCTCGGCAGAAGAAACAAGAAGAGGAATGAAAATGATATACAGATTAATGATTGGAACTATGATATTTGGAATAGCAGGACTAACAGTTGGCATGGCTGAAAGCACGTTTCGCCATTATTACCAAAAGCATGCAGATTTTGAGGACATGAAGAACACAGGTGTTCAAGAAGTTGTACTCGTGAACGATGTTGAGGTGGAAGAATGATTCCACAGTTTGTTCTAGGTGTTGCCCTTGTAGCAGGCACCTTGGAAGTCGTAAGTAGTGCAGCATCAGCAGGCACAGGGTATGGTCTTGGTCGAAAGTATGGACGCAAACTGTGCAATGCCATGGACCAAGTGGAATCCACAATTGCTACCTCCCTCAATAAATTCAAGAACTGAAACCTTGACGGACATCCGGAGAATGGGCAGACGTGGTTCAACCGTTACAGTTTCCAGCATTCCCCCCTGAAGGGCCATGGTCAGCATATGTTTGGTTCATCATTTGGTTTCCATTACTAATGCGAGTATTCTTTTTGGTCATTCCATTTCGGGCAGCTATCAAAAAGTTAGCCCCTCACAGTGGTTGGGCCATTAAACAACTGCGTTCTTTACCTGTCAAAGGCTTCACAATTTTAGCGATTAATGAAACCTTAGCTTTCGTAGTTCCTGCACTGATCATCTTCACCCTTCGACTTCTTGCAGATCCTGTTGGTTGGCAGACTTGGGACCAGGTTCCATCGTTAGGTTTTCTTTTGTTAATTCTAACTGCCATCATTTGGCTTATTCTTGACTTCTTTAGGATTATTAGGGTTCGTAGAATGTTGAAAGCTGTATCTAGATATGATATTGATCGGCTAAAGAAAGCAGCCGATGTTGGACTTGGCGCTCGCAGTTGGCTACGAAGATTTTCCAAAAAAGGCAAGAAAAAATCTACAGAAGAACGTCCGATGGAACGCGTCGGCAAACGTTCGCTCAAAGTATGGGGTTCTCGAGCGCTTCTTGCTAGAAAACTAAATCCGGGTGCTTTATTGACATCGGTAGCAGTAGGAGCAGCTATTGAAGCGGCGAGAGCTGGTGCCGGAAAGTTATCGGATATTGTAGATGATAAAATGCAAGAAGAATTTGATAAAATCGCGAAAACGAACACCAAGACCTTGTTTGTTTTGTTATTGCGAGATATAGCGATGGGTGTACTCCCAATTATTGTTCTCGCTATTTTGCCTAATATTCTTTGAATTGAAATGCCGCCACCTTCATGCCCTGCCTGCTCGTGGACGAACTGAGGCACCTCCATGTCATTGCTCATCCTGATGCGTCACGGCCAATCCATGTGGAACGCTGCTGGTTTTTTCACCGGCTGGGTTGACGTTCCACTTTCAATCAAAG
>JABJFP010000146.1 GCA_018662715.1 Methanobacteriota archaeon
CGTTGATTTCATTTTTTAACGCTTTTAACGCATTTACTAACGCGTTAACTGTGCGTTAATTGAGCGTTATTGGGGTTCTAAAAAGCGATTCCGTCATCGAAATAACACGTATTAACGGGCGCTTTGGAACTCTTCGTATTGTCAAAGATGATATACTTGGGGTTCGTTGTACCCACATGGTCAAAGAAAGCAATCTCTACGGCTTACCTTTACTTTCCGAGAACCCATTTTCAACACGACCATTGGAGTCTGGGGAACTTGGAAAACTCGTTGGACGAGATACCCTCTTCACCATGCTCAGGAATTACGTAACACTTCGCTCGTCAAGACGAATCTTGCTTGTCGGCCCCCTAGGGTCGGGGAGGACGTCTCTTCTAAGGTGCCTTACTCCTTATTCGGGAGAATCTGCCTACATCGGTCACCTTTCCGCAAATGCTCCTGCTAAGAGCCTTCTTGAGATGATGTATCAGGGAATCATGGGCATCCAGGCGCCTGTACGCCGTGAAGAGGTTGTAAAGGGCCTTGTTGACGGCATGTATGGGTTTGGGGACAAATTACCTCTTATCGTCATCGATGTGCCAGCAAGCGACATGTCTGTTCTTAATGTTGCATTACGAGATACACTCACTGTCCTTGAACGCCTGAACGCTCTTGTCATCCTGGTGTGTGACCAGCGGCAGCGACAACAACTCCCCCAGGAGCTTTCTATGGCCTTTGAGGAGCATCGTCTCTCTCCATTCACTCCCTCTGATGTTCTTTCTTTGGTCAAAAAGCGTCTTGCGTCGGTTGGTTGCATGGATTCGGATTTCACGATGCAGGATGCAACACGTATTCTTGAACAGACTGATGGTTATCCCGCCTTGGTCATCAAGGAACTGAGAAATGCGGTAGACTTGATTCGTATGGGCAAGGACATGGGGGTTGCAGAGCAATCCTTTGACACCTCGGCCAGATTAGAGGTAAGAGACGGCCCGTCTACGCTTGACCAACTCATGACGGCACAACCCGAAGAGTATCCGGTCTTTGATCAATCAATGTTTGTTGAAGAAGAGCCTGTTCCCATACAGCCTCAATCCGAAGGGGTTCTTTCCGAAGACCCCTCAGATATCATCGATGCATCTGTCCCTTGGAACGAGCGTTTAGAACTTGAACAAGAGGATGATGAATCCACATTTGGTAGCCTTTTTGATTTGGACATCGGTGCCCTTGATGAGGCGCAAGAACTGGACGAACCTCTGCAAGTTACTCCTTTTGACACCCCCATTATTGATGCATCCTTAGCTCAAGATAACTCCTACTCACTCCCTCCTGTGGGGAATTTCGGCGGCCTCATACGCAGAAATAAGGGTGGCCTCACAGCAAGTAAAGAAGAGTCTGAAGATGAAGACGTTCCTTCGGTTCAACAACACACCGTTGAGACCAATGCTGGGAATGAGTACTGGATTGCCGATGAAAGCCCTCCTGTAAGGCAAGCAGAGGAATTCAACGAAGAAGAATCTGCAGCACTTATCCATGACGAAGTTGGGTTTGTTCCTGAGATTGTAATGGATGAAGATGAGATGATCTTTGAGAATGATGATGCCCTTGAAGAGTTTGAAATCAATGAAAGTACTTCATCATCCTCGATTGAGGAAAAAGATGTCATGTCCGTCTTAGTCAAACTCCTATCGTCTCTTGAAACCTCAGGTAGGGCGGAATCATCTTCTAGTGACAGCATAATGGCTTTCTTCGAATCCAGGCGTAGGGATATACTTGGTCCGAAAGAAAGTTATCCGTTGGACAAACATTTGTTGTCTTCACTTTCACGTTCCGAAGCTTATGTGGTTGGCCAAGCAAATGATCGCGATATTTCGCCCTCAGATGAGCAGGTGTTGTCTTTCCTATCAATTAAAAGAGCCCGCCTTTCGCAAATTTGTAATCGTTTACTTAGAGGCGGTATATTGCAAGCAAGAAAAGTGGGGCGCCACCGTAAGTATGTGCTCACTCAGGCGGCAAGGGCGCAATTAGAAGCATGGGGCACGTTCCAAAGGAGTGAATCACAATGAGTTGGAATATTGCATGGTCATGGCAATCAGAAGGAAGAATCGCAGCAATGGCTCCTCTTGAAGGTGGATTATTGGTGAGCGCAGGCCTCCAACTTACGATGTTGGAGGAGAACGGTGAAGAACGATGGAATGTGGAAGTTCCATTCAAAGTCCATGCTGCACAGGGTTCTCAAGGAATGCTTGGCTTGTTGGCCGCTCATGGCTTCTACCTTATGGATACGACAACAGGAAGCATGGTCAGCGAAGGCCGCAGCACTCCTGGTGGCTTTAGTGACCTTGCTCACAGGCCAGGCGGGGGGTGGGTTCTCGCAGGACGACAAGGGCAACTGCATCTCTTTTCTCAAGAAGGCCGAGGAATTCGCCGTGTGGAAACCGGCCCAATCCGCAGGCTGGTTGGGTGGCTGGACCGAGAGCATCTTCTCTGGCAGGACCCTAGCGGTATGCTTTGGTGCGGTAGGTTGACGGGTGAGGACCGAAAGCGAAAATTGGAAGAACGCTCTTGGAGTTGGTGCTCCCGACTCGTTGAAGGTCGATTGCTTCTGCAAAGTAGCGATGGAGGCATCTGGGAAGGAGTTCCTCATCCCTTTGGATGGGATCAACTTGAACGCCTTGAGCACGAATCGATTGAGCCTATGGAGGCAGTCCGCAGTGGAGATGGATGGTGGGTCTTGAGCATCGAAGGCAACCTACACGCTCTTAGTTTGCCTCGCGAAGGTTCTAGCCAGGAATCTGAACCTCTTGGGCTCCATATGGAACTCGGAGACCTCTTGGTATTATGCACGCCAGATGCAATGGCTACTGCGACGAGAAACGGGCTTGTTCGCAAATGGTCAGCCCCTCATCTTTCAGAGGCAGAGCGCCAAGGACGGTATAAAGCGGCAGCAGAGGCAGCCCTTGCGAGGAATTGGGATGAGCGACGTCAGTTATTTATCCGGGCGCAAGAGGCGGAAGATCTGGGTAAACTCTCACTTGCCATTGAGCTTTACGAATCGCTGGGCAGAACTGAAGATGCTCGTCGTTTACTGGGCCGGCAAAAGGAGGGAGGCGAATGAAAGAATCCCCAGACACAATTACCGTTGGCCGAGTAGAGAAGTATCTTGACATCACCAAACGGGCGAGGGAGAAGGCAACGCCATTGGTCGAACCCTCTTCTACAGAAGGTCAGAAACTCAAAACTATGCTACGAATGGCCGATGATTATGCATCGGACGCACGTCATTTTCTAGAGATTGGAGACCTTATTCGTGCTTTTGGTGCGATAAATTATGCCCATGCTTGGATTGATGCAGGTGTGAAATTATGTTGGCTGGACGGCCACGACGATGACGTCCTATTCACTCTTCCGTGATTTCTTCTATAGCGATTCAAGGACGTGCATCCTTGTACCTTTGCGAACTTCAAGAACCGTCAAGTTCTTTTCATAAAGACGGCGTTTTAACCCAGTGTCAACAGTAAGCGTTGCACACTGAAGTTCACAAGCCATGTGATAGAGAATGTCATCGGTGTGGCTGAGTTCTTCATTCTGGTTTACCATTAGGACTGATTTGACTTCCAATAAGGAAAGAAGCAGACGTTTTGCCGGTGACCTTTCGGCTTCTAAGGCATTAAGTTCAGTGAGAACCTCAGGGATAAGAATCCATTGACATGGTCCAATGAGCCGTTCCATTTCTCGTTCAATGTTGAGTTTGGCATCAACACATGCTACCCATCCGCAGGCGTCAATGAGCACCTGCTGCATGATTGTAACCTCATTCAATAGTGCCGTAGCCAATCAAACGCCATCGAGAGCCAACCCGTCGTGAAAGCGAAATACGCTGTCCCTTGTCAGCACATATTGGGAGTCTTAGGTCAAGATTGGTGCGAAGCTTCTCGGCATTTCGAGTCACACCAACCGATGTTGCGGTAGCAACGTTAAGCATCAACATCTCGTTATTTCGCAAGGGTTGAATTTTTTCTGGTGCTTCTCCATCGCCTGCAACCATGTGGGACATAAGATTGACACTGATGCTCACTGAGGTATGGACTTCGGGTAGGTCTCCTTTACGAGCAACAACTTGGCCTGAGAGGTTGTCCGCCGTGGTAATGGAAGGGTCGAGAAGTGTTGCCATTCCACATAGCCCGCCTGCGTGCATAGCATCGAGTGATTTTCCACCGCCCTGCATGCTACTTACGATTGCTTCAATGGGTTCCCATGTTGATTTGTTTCCGTTCTCTATTTTCCGTCCAGGTCCGATAATCACTTCGTCCCCCTCCTTGAATTCTCCTTCAACAATGCTTCCTCCAATGACACCGCCACGAAGTTTACCGGGTCGGGTTCCTGGGCGGTTGATGTCGAAAGAGCGAGCAACATGCATTATTGAGCGCTTATCGGTGGAACGGTCTGGTGTAGGAATGGTTGCTTCAATGGCATCGATCAGAATGTCAAGGTTGACATCGTGGTGCGCAGATACTGGAATCACTGGTGCGGACTCAGCAATGGTGCCCTTGAGGAACGTCATAATCTCCTGATGGGACTCTAGCGCCCGTTCTCGTGTCACGAGGTCAATTTTATTCTGGACAATTACGATATTTTCAATTCCAGCGATCTCAAGAGCCATCAGATGCTCCCGGGTCTGGGGTTGTGGGCAAGTTTCGTTTGCAGCAACCATGAGCATAGCGCCGTCCATGATTGATGCACCAGTAATCATGATGGCCATCAGCGTCTCGTGGCCAGGAGCGTCAACAAAGGATACGACTCGCTCTAGTTCTTCAGCGACGTCTTTTGAACCGTCAGGGCGCTTGCCAGTAGCGTAATATTGTCCTTTGTCGTCCTTGTAGAATGCAGTGTCAGCGTAACCGAGCTTAATTGAGATACCACGTTTCCGCTCTTCGGAATGTGTATCGGTCCAAATTCCTGAAAGGGCTTGCGTAAGGGTCGTTTTTCCGTGGTCAACGTGGCCGACAAGGCCGATGTTGACTTCAGGTTGTGCGGGAAGCTCTCTTGC
>JABJFP010000147.1 GCA_018662715.1 Methanobacteriota archaeon
GCATAGCCCATAAATAGGACGCGACCGGCCCGTTGCATGTTTCATATGTCCAAAGCCACTGAACCTGTACGAAGTTACGACCGCACATGGGAAGAAATTGAAACCATGCTTGACAAAGCAACTGTCAAGATGATTCAATGGAAGGAGTGGTATGAAGAATGCAAATCCAACAAGGACAAAGAGGGAATGAAAGAATCTGCCCGAAATCACAAAGCATTGCAAGGTGTTGTAAAAACCCTCAAGTGGACGCTCGGTGAAGAGGGCGTTTCTGACCCGTTGAACTGAATTACCAACCGCGTTGGTCCATTCGGACTTCGAGAGTTTCCAGCTCGTCGCCCTTCATTGGTTCTCCAGCCATCATTGCCATTGCTTCAGCAACTTTGCTTGCATCATCGTAGTGAGCAGTAGCCATAACGATTGCATCGGCCATGGTCTTTGGATCCGTGGACTTGAAAATTCCTGAGCCAACGAAGATACCGTCCATTCCCATTCGCATCATGAGTGATGCATCTGCTGGAGTTGCGATGCCGCCTGCTGAAAACGTGACAACGGGTAGCCGACCAAGTCGGTTTACGTCGTCAAGTACGCTGCGAATCCCATCGTGCATGGTGGAGTCGATTGGTCCGAATGGGGTGACATTGTGAGTTCCGGGTAGTGTTGAATGGTCTGAAAGTACCCTGTAGCGCTCCATGATCATTTCCGTGGCCAGGTCAAGTCCTTTATCGTCCAGTGTTTGTATCTGGCGGATTTCTTGGTCGATAAGGCGAGCATGTGTTACTGCAGCAACTACGTTTCCTGTCCCTGCTTCTCCTTTGGTTCGGATCATTGCTGCTCCTTCCCAAATCCTGCGGGTCGCTTCTCCTAGTCCTGTTGCTCCACAAACGAATGGAATTTCATAATCCTGCTTATTGATGTGAAAGTAGGGGTCTGCCGGTGTCAAGACTTCACTCTCATCAACCATGTCAACTCCCATTGCTTCCAAGATGCGTGCTTCTCCTTCATGACCGATGCGAGATTTTGCCATGACGGGGATTGACGTGCAGTCCAAAATCCCTTGAATCATGTCTGGGTGACTCATACGGGCCACGCCTCCTGCCTTGCGAATGTCTGCTGGGACTCGCTCAAGAGCCATGACAGCCACAGCGCCAGAATCTTCGGCAACGGCGGCTTGTTCCGCATCGACGACGTCCATAATGACACCACCTTGTTGCATGCGGGCGAACCCACGCTTGAGCAATTCGCTTCCTTGACGGAGAGTTGAGAAATCTGTTTTCATTTTAGACACACCTTATTGATGACGACGACCTTTATGACGCTTGGTTATACTCCGTACGGAGAGAATCTTCAATCTGCGAGGACGGGTGAGTCCCCTTCAGCGATTTCAGCGTCGATGGATTCCTCAGCGTTTCGGTCAATCCAAGCCTCTTCTCCGTCTGGGACATCGGTGTCGGCAAAGATAGCATCGACAGGACATTCAGGGATACATGCGCCGCAGTCAATGCATTCATCTGGGTCAATGACCAAATATGTCTCGGCTTCTCTAAAGGCTTCAACGGGGCAAACAGCAACGCATTCCTGATATTTGTGATCGACGCAGGGGGATGTGACAACGTGTGGCATGGGTATTCCTCATTCACCCCACAGGGGGTGCGTACTTAATTTCTTGTAAAGTTTTGACATTCTTTTGAATCCAAGAATTTGTGAAATTAAGCTATTGGTTCATTTCGATCCATTGATGTCCGTAATGATTCCACTGCTCAAGGGTCCAACCCTCCGGTAAGCCCGTGGCTGGAATCGGTGGGGGCGTATTCAAATCTGGAATTTCAAGAGGTGGTAGTGCTTTTTCCACAAGGCTTGCTTGTGCGAGGCCGAGATTGGTGTCATTCATGTGCATGAATTCAGAAGAAGCGAGGTTCTTTTTTGAGCGTCCAGTCAATCCAATGTAGATCAGCATCCACATCCCCAAAAGGATAAGAACATAGCCCAATGCTGAATTCATGCTCACTTCGGACAACATACCAGACTGATTTGGTTGCTTAGAATCATCCTTTTGTTCATTGATACTAGCGTTGGATGAAGTGTTGCCGTCGTTGTTGGTCGAAGCAATGGTTCCAAGCGGTGTTGAATCACAACCATCGGGGATTCCATCTTCATCGGTATCAACAGAATCATCTTCTCCATGACATTTGTCATTGGCGTTGGGTGTTCCATCGGCATCGGTGTCAATTATGCTATCGCATCCATCAACGAGGCCATCGTTATCCTCGTCGATTCCGTCATCAAAGCCCTGACAGCGGTCTTCAGCATCAATGACTCCATCTGCGTCGGAATCTACGAATGTGTCACAAGCATCAGGAGTGCCATCTTGGTCCAAGTCGAGCAAATCGTCACCAATCCAACATTGGTCATACGGGTCCTTGACACCATCACCGTCACCATCGTCAACACATCCATTTCCGTCTCTATCCCACTTCCAAGCCGATTCCTCCGGGCAACCATCAGTCCATGATTCAAGGTAGGGACCAGGAGTAAGGTTTTTGTCAATTAGGCCCGGATGAGACGCCTCATATCGGTATCCTTTGAACAGCATATTTGCTGTAGTCCCAGCAAGGTTTCCAGGGGGCAATTCAAGGCCTTGTTGAAACGAACCGGTGGTTCCGATTGGATTTGTATAGGACCACACAACTTCCCCGCTAGGTGATACTTCGGAGAGGGTGCCAAGAGTCCCCACCGTTACCAATACATTGCCGTTTGATAGTCCCTGGGCTCCAGAAACAACAGATGCATACAATCCTTCTTGACTCCATGTCCATGATGGTAAGAGTGGACCGTATGTGCCGTTTTCAAGGATTGAATAAGTTCCGTTCTCATGTGTTGGACTCAATATTTCTACCGTTGAGTATGGACTTGACCGCCCAGCCCCGTTGTTGAATAGGATGATGCTTCCTTCATCGGGATGCCCTTCTCCAATCCATTGGACATCATGCTGACCAAACAATTGTTGGTTGCTTGACAAGCCTTTACCGTAGACCTGAGGGTTTCCCCATCTGTAGAGGAAATCTCCTCCCTTGCCGTAAA
>JABJFP010000020.1 GCA_018662715.1 Methanobacteriota archaeon
TATTCAAAAGCAAATCTCGCTCAGTGGAATGGACCAAAGCATAGAAGAAGTCACTTACGCTGTTAACGACGCTGCAACATTGTTGAACTTGCAAGGTATTGATGAAAGTGGAAAACCACTTCCTGAAGACGACCCTCGAGCTATTCTTCACTATCGCTGGATGCACGAACTGGCCCAAGCAGACAAAGCAGACCCAGAACCCTTCCCGGGACATCTGGAAGTAACCTGCCCCCACTGCCTCAGCCCAGTTGATGAGTTCTACGGCGAGCGAACCGCAGTCGAAGACCGTCTCGCAACCGTTGACCGCTATGGTAACCCCAAGCCTGGTCTCCAAGTTGAGCGCCACTTGATCGACGGCGATGTTGTCATCTTCAACCGACAACCTTCGCTCCACCGAATGTCAATGATGGTTCACGAAGTTCGAGTCATGAAAGGTCATACCTTCCGATTCAACCTCGCTGTATGTACTCCATACAACGCTGATTTTGACGGTGACGAGATGAACCTTCACGTCATCCAATCTGAGGAAGCACGTGCAGAGGCTAAGATTTTGATGCGTGTCCAAGAACACATCCTCACGCCTCGCTACGGTGGAGCTGTTATCGGTGGAATTCACGACCACATTTCCGGAGCCTACCTCCTTTCCCGACCTGGAACGCTCATTAAGCAATCCAACGGATTGGAAATGCTTGGAAACATCGGATTCACTGGAACACTACCTGAAATCGTGAAAGACGCCAACGGTGCTGATTGCTTCCGGGGACAAGATTTGATTTCCCTCATCATCCCTGACAACATCCACCTGCGTTTCCGCAGTCGTTCTAACGACTGGGTTATCGTCAAAGACGGCGATGTAGAAGGTACACTCGACAAGCGAGCAATCGGTGCTGAAGACGGCCGTCTTCTGGACGCTATCGTTCAAACCAACGGTCCTGAACTCGGTGCTCGGTTCCTTGATGAGTTCACTCGCATGTCCATCGCCGCCTGTACTTCCCTCGGATTTACAACCGGTATTGATGATGAAGACCTCCCCGAAGAAACCATTGAAGCAATTAACGCTGCAAATGCAAAAGCAAGCGACGAAGTCAATGCAGAACTAGAGAAATTCGGAGCAAACGGCAAGAATTACGAAGCCCGCCCTGGACGAACTCCCCGAGAAACCATGGAAGAAAACATCATGCAAATGCTCGACAAGGGTAAGGAAGAAGCTGGTGAATTTGCTAGGGACGAATTGAACAAGTCCGGTTCTACCAACGCTGCTGTCAACATGGCGATTTCCGGTGCTCGTGGTTCCATGGACAACCTCACCATGATGGCTGCATCCATCGGACAAGCAAAGGTTCGTGGAAAGCGCTTGGAACGTGGATACGATGACCGTGTTCTACCTCACTTCAAGCGTGGTGGCCGTGGCGCACCAGACCGTGGTTTCATCGCATCCTCATTCAAGCGTGGATTGAAGCCAACAGAGTTCTTTATGCTCTCTGTATCTGGTCGTGAGTCTCTGGTCGATACTGCTGTCCGTACTGCAAAGTCTGGATACATGCAACGCCGACTCATCAACGCAATGGACGATTTGAAGGTTTACGACGACGAAATGCTTTCTGTCCGAAACACCGCTAATCGTATCATCCAGTTCAGCTACGGAGAAGATGGAATTGACCCATCCCGTGGTGTGCACGGGTCTCCATTCAACATCGACGTTATCGTTGATGCTGCTCTTGGAACATCCGGTGGACTTGAAATTGACCGTGACTCCTACGAGCGAGATATCGTGGAAGAGGATCTCGGCGCATGGGAAGATGAAGCTGAAGAAAGCGATGGAGGTGAGAACTGATGGTCGTAAAGAGTGCAACCAAGAAGAAGCTCATGGATTTGGGTATTGCAGAGAACTTTGCACACATGCTTGCTGACGACCGAAAGTGGGACGATGTCAAAGTCATGACCCAAAACGACGTTGCCAAGTTCTGCGAAACAGATTCAGATACCGCAGGAACAATTCATGCAACCATTGTAGCCGCAACCCAAAAGGGTCGCGATGCAAGCAGCGAAGCCACTGGACCAGTCACGAGCGTTCGTCTACGAAAGACAACACGCCGTGCCCGAACCAAGACCGTTGTAGCCATTGAAGCCTACGATATTGACCGCAAGATGAAGTCTATTGAAGATGAGTTGGCTGACGACCCTGTGTTCAAGTCGCTCATGGCTGCAGCCGAAGCATCGGGCTCAAGCCGGTTCACAAACCGTATCTTCAACGACCTAACCGTCGCCTGCCACAGCCGTGGGAAGAAGAAGTTGACCAAGGCTCAGGCAAAGAAAGTCATTGATGAATCCATCGTTGCGTTGGACCGAGCAAGTATCGATCCTTACGAAGCAGCAGGAATTATCACCGCACAATCCATTGGAGAACCTGGAACTCAGATGACCATGCGTACGTTCCACTATGCTGGTGTTGCAACGGTTAACGTGACCCAAGGTCTACCTCGTATCATTGAGATTGTGGATGCCCGAAAGGTCCCACAAACGCCTACAATGACCATTCGAATGACCGCTGAGCAGGAACAAAACGAAGGTGCAGCAAAGAAACTCGCTGCGGCAATTGAAGTGACAACAACCGTGAATATTGCATCGTTGGAAACTGACGTCGCTCAACGACGCTTGGTTCTCAAACTCAACAAGGGTAACCTCAAGCAAAAAGGAATGACTCCTCTTGAAGTGAAAGACAAACTTGAGCGTGCTACACGACTCTTTATTCAAACTGACAAGCCAACGAATCCGTCAACCTTGACCTTGATTCCTGGTGTTCACAGCGAAGATGACCTTGCTGACCTCGCAGAGAATCCTCCGTCCTATACGATGTTGTTGCAACTTGAGGAGAAAATCCGAGACATGCGACTTAAAGGAATTCCCGGTATTGAACGAGCCAACGTACAATTGGATGACAAGACTGGTGAGTACTACCTCTCTACGATTGGAAGCAATCTAACCCGTGTGAGTGAACTTGAGAACATTGACCGGTCTCGTACATACACTAACAATATCATTGAAATCTACGAATACCTTGGTATTGAAGCTGCTCGACAAGCAATTGTTGATGAACTTCAACTAACCCTTGACGGTGCTCGATTGGAAGTTGACGTCCGTCACTTGTTGATGGTCGCTGACGTGATGACATCCGAAGGTGAAGTCCGAGCAATCGGTCGTCACGGTGTATCGGGTACCAAACACAGTATCCTTGCTCGTGCTGCTTTCGAAGTCACTGTGAACCACCTGTTGAAGGCTGGTATCATCGGAGAGAAAGATTACCTCACCGGTGTTGCAGAAAACATCATCGTCGGGCAACCGATTTCACTGGGTACCGGAAGCGTAGCATTGTACTACATCCCTGAGGAGTAATTTTCCCAACCATGAGAAACACATGTGGAGAATGGAGGAATAAAAATGGATCTAAGCCGACAATTGAAAAATGCAATCGCAACAGGAAATCTGTTGTTTGGACAACGCCAAGCTAACGATGCTTGCGCTAAAGGAGAGGCAAAGTTGGTGCTCGTTGCTGCTAACTGCCCGGAAGAATATACAGACACTTTGCGTGCAACTCACCCTGAAGTGGCCATGTACCGCTCAGCAATGGTGAACCGTGAACTCGGCATCGCCTGTGGTAAACCGTTCTCTGTGTCCACCATCACCGTCCTCGACGCTGGTGACAGTGATTTGCTTGCTCTTGACTCCAACATGGAGTGAACTTGTACCGTCAAGGAATCAAAGGCTTGATGGCCTTTGAGCCCTGCCCATAAGGTATGGAGAGCACTCGCAGCCATAGCCTACCCCTGTTCCTCGTAGTATTGTTCGTAGTGAGTTTACTCAGTCCTCTCGCAGCACATCAACAAACGACTCCTGTTGAATTGGATTCCGTTCAGACCATCAGTGAAACCTCGGCCCGTGCAACATCCCCTGAAATTTTCCTTTCAGCAGGAGGGTCCGCAACTGGTGATGAATTTGATACGATGATTGCGCCTGGCCTCGATGGATACTATGTGGGAGGAGATTTTAACCGCTCAATGACGTTTGGCAACCACCAACTTCAACCGACCTCACCCTTTTCAAATGGAAACGAATTCTACATTGCGGGAATTGACTCCACAGGTTCGTGGACCTTCTTGGCAGGAGCCGACCACAGCATGGGAGGGGTTTCATTCCTAACTGATATCACTACGGTCAACGGCATGGCAGTAATTACAGGATATATGTTCGGTCAGGTTAACTTCGGCCAGACCATCTTGAACACGCAAGTATTGGATGGTTTCGTCGCTGTCGCAGACCCTACGGGCAATTGGATGTGGGCTACCGCATTCCAAACGCTTCCAAATACAACCACGGACGCAAGTATTCCTCAGGCAATTTCTGTAGATAATGTTGGTGACATCGTGGTGGCAGGGTATTTTTCTGGTGAAACTGATTTCGGTGGAACTGCAATTAACGTATCAAACCCTGAAGTGTTCATCGCAAAACTTGACGGAGCAAATGGTGCACTCAAATGGGTCACAAGCGGAGGAGGCATCGGACAACAAGTTGTTACCGATGTTGTAACCGACCTTAACGGAGACTATCACATATCTTGTCTTACACAAAATAACGTACTTTTCGGCACAACGAGTTATTCTCCTGTCGGAACACAGGATTCCTTCATTGTCAAAATGAGCAGTGCAGGCACTGTTACTGGAATAAGCGGCTATGGAATTCCATCCCAAGTCGTATCGGTAGAGTACATGAGCATAGATTCAACCGGCGCCTTGTATTTGGGTGGGATTTTTGAGGGAACCCTTGCACAAAGTGGTTGGTCTATCACTGCGAATAAGGGTGGCTCTGATGTATTTTTCATCAAGAAGGGAAGCGGCCCTTCTAACAGCAATTGGGCTGTAATTGGTGGAACAAACGGAAACGATGTGCTGGAAGGAATGGAGATGACGTCAAAAGACGAACTCATCTTTACAGGCTATGCTCAAGGAACCTTCACTGCAGGAAATAAGGCGATCACACCAGACGGGAATTTTGACGCTCTCGTTGGTGGCGTTTCCAAAACAGGTTCTTGGACATGGTTAGATGTCACGGATAGTCCGGATTTTGAGACTGGTAGAGGTATCGCCATCAACGGTACTGATGTCGTTGCAGTTGTTGGGGCCTTTGCGGGTCAAAGTTCATCTCCAAGCATCACCAAAGATGGAACGACCGTAACGAGTACTGGTGGTTGGGACGTCTATGTTTGGGCATTTGATTCATCAATGAAACAAGATTCGGACAGTGATGGAGTTCCTGATTTCGAGGACAATTGTCCCACGGTCGCAAACCCTGGCCAAGGCAACACTGACTTTGACGAGAAAGGAGACGAATGTGACCCTGATGATGACAACGATGGTCTGACTGATAACTCACCCGATCTTTGTGCGCGTGGTGGCCAGTACAATTGGACCTCAACTCAAGATTTCAATGACCCTGCTAACTCAACCGATTGGGATAGAGATGGATGCAGAGACGGTATAGAAGACGATGATATCGACAATGATGGTGTTAACGATGATGTTGACCTATGCCCTCGCACGTCATACAATCCACCCCGGCCTACTTGGGTCTCTGAGACCTCAACGGACATTGATGGTGACGGATGTAGAGATGTTGACGAAGACAACGACGACGATGGAGATGGTTTTAGCGATGGTAGCGATGATTGTTCAAGCATAGCAGGAACATCAACGCTTGGAGAAGTTGGATGCCTTGACACCGATGGTGACGGATGGGCTGATTCGCGAGATGACTGTCCTAATCAATTTGGAAACTCTTCTGCGAATGGAAAGATTGCCTGTCTTGATACCGATGGAGATGGGTGGGCAGATGTTGACGATGCCTTCGTCAATGAGCCAACACAATGGGCAGATAGCGACTTGGATACTTATGGAGACTCAGCCGCTGGAATTAATCCAGATGCTTGTCCAAATTCTGCAGGAACATCAACAATGGACCGAATAGGTTGTATCGATTCGGACGGCGATGGATATTCCAACGCAGATGCGTTGTGGAGTGTTGAAGATGGAGCAGATGCATTTGTTAATGACAACACACAATGGTCCGATTTTGATGCTGACGGATTTGGTGACAATTACGCAAATCAAAGCTGGGATGACAGAAATCCAGATTGGCCAGGTACCTACGTTGCAAACGCTTACAATCAGGATGCATGTCCAACACGAGAAGGAACCTCATGGATGGACGATACTGCAGGATGCCCTGACGCAGATGGAGATGGATGGTACAACCTCCAGGACGCATTCCCAATTGACAATACTCAATGGAGTGATGAAGATGGGGACGGATACGGTGATAACCAATCTGGAACAACACCGGATGCGTGTATTCAACGACCTGGTGGTTCATTCACAGACCGTTTTGGATGCGGCGACTACGATGAAGATGGAGTCTCGGACCCCGACCCTTCGGCTAATTACTTCGTTTCTGATGGTGCTGACGCATTTTTCGATGAACCCACTCAATGGGCTGATAGTGATATTGACGGATACGGTGACAATCCTCTCGGCTTCCAACCCGACGCTTGCCCCGAACTTCGCGATTCATCCACTGTAGATCGCTTTGGATGTACAGACAGCGACGGGGACGGTATTTCTGACCCCGACGCAGTGTGGACCACAGAAAATGGAGCAGATGCTTGTCCGTTAGTATATGGGAATTCAAGTGCTGACCGAATCGGATGCCTCGACCAAGATGGTGACAATTATTCCGACCCGACCGCTGATTGGGGTCTCGCTGAAGGAGCCGATGCTTATCCTAAAGATCCAACTCGGTGGATCAAGGAAGCAGATGAGGACACTCAAGGCGCTAGTTCCATGACGACCTATCTCGTCGGCGGTGTTGGTTTCCTCATACTGGCAGGAATTGGCGTATTGCTATTCGTTCGCAGTAAGGGTGAAGATGAAACAAAGGTGTGGGCAAATGCTACTGCTGGGCAAGTTGCTATGCCAAACTTCCAGGCTCAGCCTGCTGCACAAGTTGCTATGCCAAATTTCCAGGCTCAACCTGCTGCACAAGTTGCTATGCCAAACTTCCAGGCTCAGCCCGTTGCTCAAGTCCCACCTCAACCGATGGCAATGCCCGACCCGGCTCGTGATTACTACAACGGGTTACTTGCCCAAGGATACCCACATGCTGAAGCGCTTTCTTACACACAACAATACTTCCAAGAGTTTCGTGGATGAAACAGACCGGAACACTGGTGTATGACATGAGTCAAGAATCCGGAACAAACTCTTGGATGGCTCAAGCAACCGAGAATCCTATCCTAAGGGGCTTTCTTATTTTTGCAGCATTCCGAGCAGTCTACGGAATGGGGATATTGGTTGTGACCTACTTTCTTGCGACAAGCGAAGAGACACCATGGTGGACTTCAATCATCTTCCTCGGATTCTCAATGGTGTTTTCGAGGGTACTCTTCCGGGCATTGAAGCGACGGTGGCCAAATGTGTTCCATAAGGAACCAAGAACGAACCTAGAAGGCAACGAGTGAATCAAACGACACCTTGAGCAATCATTGCCTCGGCTACCTTCAGGAAACCTGCAACGTTTGCGCCAAAGACGTAATCTCCTTCTCGGCCGTATTCCTTGGCCGTTTCTGAAGCATTCTTGTGGATGTTGATCATGATGTTCTCAAGACGTTCATCCACTTCTTCGCGGCTCCAACCCAAACGGAGGGAGTTTTGTGACATTTCGAGTCCAGAGGTTGCAACACCGCCGGCGTTACTTGCCTTACCGGGTGCGAAAAGGATTCCAGAATTATGGAAGACTTCTACAGCTTCGGGGGTGCATGGCATGTTTGCACCTTCGCCAACTGCGATGACCTTGTTTGCTACAAGCATCTTTGCTTCTTCTCCGTTGATTTCGTTTTGAGTTGCACATGGTAGAGCAACGTCAACATCAATTCCCCAAAGGCCGTTAAGCGAAGGTTCAGGTCCACTTTCAGTGAACGTGGCTGAAGGGAACTGCTTTGCGTATTCAGAGATACGCCCACGACGGTTGTTCTTCAAATCCATAATCCAAGCCAACTTCTCTCGGTCAATACCATCAGCGTCGTGAATGAATCCAGAGGAGTCCGACATTGTGACTGGCTTTCCACCCAAGTCGAGGACTTTTTCACATGCAAATTGAGCGACATTTCCCGAGCCTGAGATTGACACGGATGCGCCTTCAAAGGATTTGCCTTTTGTAGCGAGCATTTCTCGGGCAAAGTAAACTAAACCGTATCCCGTAGCTTCTGGACGGATGAGTGAACCACCATAGGAAATACCTTTTCCAGTCAAAACTCCACCTTGGAATTCGTTTTGTAAGCGCTTGTACATTCCAAACATGTAACCGATTTCACGACCACCAACGCCAATGTCACCGGCAGGGACATCGCAATCTTGGCCGATATGGCGCCATAGTTCCATCATGAAGGACTGACAAAACCGCATCACTTCCCCGTCAGACTTCCCCTTAGGGTTGAAGTCAGCGCCACCTTTTCCGCCACCCATTGGGAGTCCGGTAAGGGAGTTCTTGAAAATCTGCTCAAAGGCAAGGAACTTCAGGATTGAGGCATTGACACTTGGATGGAAACGCAATCCGCCTTTGTAGGGGCCAATTGCACCGTTGAATTGTATTCGAAAACCTCGGTTAACTTGTGTTTCTCCAGCATCATCGACCCAAGGAACTCGGAAGTGGATCAAGCGTTCTGGCTCTACAACTCGCTCAACAACGGATACATACTCTGGATGGGCCTCAAGTACGGGCTCAAGAGATTCAAGAACTTCTTTCACCGCTTGGTGGAACTCAGGTTGGTCGGGGTCACGGGCTACAACTTTTGCGTAAATGGCATCACTAGGGCTCATCTTTATTCCTTCTAACACATTGTGTTGAGCCGCCCTAGCATAGACCCTTTCTAATGGTTGTCCCTAGACCACCTCAACAAACCCCAAACTGAGAGCATATTGGACTCAACGGTAAGGGCAAACAGTGATGAAGCGTTCAAGTCGTTCAATACGCCTTCGTCCTTGGGCATCAATCTCACTCATGGCACGAATCGCTTCCTCAATGAGTGCGTGCTGGTCCTCCTGAACCCCAATCGTTTGGCGCAATTGGTCAAGCATGGCCCATTCATCTTCAGAAATGACATCGTCGTCCAAGGCTGCAATAAGAGCAGATTGGTAGGTTGTAACGTCGCCCATGTGGTGACCTCCAAAGGAATCATCATCTTCGAATGGCGATGGGACTTCGCCTAATACAACAGAACGGCATTCTGCAGTATCAGCAGGAGCGACTCCCAAGCTTCGTGAAAGAACATGGAGGATTTGTGCTTCATCATCGGTAACGATTGCGTCGTCATAGGCGACCTTGAGAATTTCCAGATACAGGTAGAGACCACGGCTTGGGACAAGAGGCATGTTGTGTGTTTAGACCTCTTCTCTTTCAAACTTCGGTCGCTTTTCAATGAGCCCAATGAGGCACTGAATTTATTTGTAATGCACATAATTACAA
>JABJFP010000002.1 GCA_018662715.1 Methanobacteriota archaeon
AGAACGACGCAAGCGCGTTTGGAAAAGGCAGATCAATTGCTCGGAGAGATTCAAACAGAGGGTACGGCCATACCTCATCCACTCAACCAACAATTAGAACCTCAAAACCACTCAGCCAGCATTACGGTTCGCCAAGACCCAAACCATGTCATGCCAACCGCACCAGTGAAGCCAGCAGAGGTTGCACATGTTCCCCTGCCCGACATAAGTCAAGCGCATGATGACGATTTGGAATTCTAAGGTGATTGCATGTGGGAAATTGGTGTTGACGAAGCCGGCAGAGGGCCTGTACTTGGACCTCTTGTCGTTGCTTCTTGTGCAATCCCTAGGGAAGACATACCGCTCCTCAAAGAAATTGGAGTTAAGGATTCAAAGTATCTTAGTTCTAAGCGTAGAAAAGAAATTGAAGCGTGGTTCAATGAACAATCTCAAACAAGAGGATGGAAAAAATTTCTTGTCAACTGCACTCCAAAGCGAATTGACATGGCACTTATGGCAGACGGTCTCAATTGGCTTGAAGTACGAGCATTTGGGGAGGCATTGACCGGTTTAGAATTGCGAGAGCAGGTCAACATCACCAACGATGCCTGTGATGTGAATGAAATGCGTTTTACTCAGCGCATATCTGAACAACTTCAATCGTGGCCTTGGCGGGATTCACAGATGCAGAGTTTTCACAAAGCAGATGAGCACTACCCAATCGTGAGCATGGCGAGTATTCTAGCCAAGGAAGAGCGAGACCGATGTATTGCAGAACTCGCTTCAAGCATAGGTCAACCGATAGGCTCTGGTTATCCCAGCGACCCGAATACCAAGAAAGCCCTTCCCCTCTTTATCTCTGATGATGGCATTCATGATGATGTTCGCTGGGGATGGGCCACTGCAACCCGATTTTGGAGTGAAAATTGCAAGGGTGATGTCCCAGTACGAGGGGCGCCACGGACGGTTCAACACTCTTTGTTTGACCAAGACGATGCAAGCATTTCATGAAGGGATGCGACTAGGGCGGTTTGAGCCCCATGGATTGGACACCTGATGAGGATACGCTAAATTTGATCCGTCATGTTGCCATCCAAAATGCAATTGAATACGAAGGCAAGGGTGCCATTGGTTCTGTCATTGGTAGAATCATGGGTATGCGAGCAGACCTGCGCCAACATGGAAAAATTGTCACGGGATTGGTTGCTCAAGAAGTCAACAAAGCAAATGCATCAGCCGCAAGTGATGGGCTTGAATCACTCCGTAATGTCCTTTCACAAGAAGCACCTCATCTTCTCGAAAAGCGAGAGGTGAAAGAACGTAGAACTGGTCTTCCCGACCTCAAAGATGCTCAAAAGGGTAAGGTCGTGCTCCGTTTTGCACCTAATCCGAACGGCCCCCTATCATTTGGACATGCACGAGGACTTGTCATCAACAGCACGTATAGGGAAATGTATGACGGCGAATTCATCCTTAGATTTGATGACACAGATACCAAAGTCAAGCCCCCAATGTTGGAAGCATATGAGCGAATACAAGAAGAAACAGCCTGGCTTACTGGCCGTAAACCAGACCGTGTGGTCATAGCATCTGACCGAATGGAAGCGTACTATGAACATGCATCTTTGATGCTTGAGAAGGGCTACGGATATGTTTGCCGTTGTTCAGCTGAGGCGTTCAAGGAGCACCGCGTCGGGAAGACCAACTGTCCATGCAGGGACCGAACTTCTTTGGAAAACCTAGAGCTGTGGCAGCAAATGCTGGACCGGAAATTTAGTCCTGGAGACGTAGTAGTCCGTGTAAAAACCGATATGACCTTGAAAAATCCAGCTCTCCGTGATTGGCCAGCACTACGATTACAAGATACGGAAGCACACCCTCACCCTCGGAAATCTATTGGCTCAAAGTATGTAGTTTGGCCGCTGCTTGATTTCCAAAGTGCGGTTGAAGACCACCTCCAGGGCGTGACGCACATTGTTCGGGGAAAGGACCTCATGGATTCTACACGAAAGCAAACGCTACTGTACGAACACTTCGGCTGGGATTATCCTGAAACGATGTATTGGGGAAGGGTAAAGGTCCACGAATGGGGCGGTTTTTCCACATCTAAGATGCGATTAGACATTGAAGAAGGCAGATATCCCGGTTGGGGAGACCCTCGTCTTCCAACGCTTGAAGGATTGAAGGGGAGAGGGATTTCTGATGAAGCATTAAGAGCGTTCTGGCTTGAACTTGGAATCACACAAAAAGACATCTCAGTACCGCTTTCTACTCTCTATGCACATAATACAAAAGTGGTAGATTCAACCGCTCCGAGACTCTCGTTCATTCGTGAACCCGTGTTGTGCTCTCTTGAGGGATTAGACCTTCCAAAGACAGTATCCCATCCCGTAAACCCAAACGACGCGAAAATGGGTTCGCGGACGTGGAACATGGACAAAGGAACCGTTTACCTGGAACAAGAAGATGTTGAAAGAGGGGCACTTCGATTGAAAGAGTTCGCAGATGTTAACCTCACGGGGTCTAAAGCAATAATTCATTCTTTTGAGCGTAGCGACAAGCGTTCAATTGTACACTGGATTACAGAGGAAAACAGTACTGAAGGAACGTTGCTATCCACCTCCAATAATGAGATCATCACTCAGAATGGACGTTTGGAAAAGCATTCTCTCAAAACCGGGACCATTGTCCAACTTGAACGAATTGGATATGCCCGACTTCAAGAAGATGGTTCATTTATTCTCTGTCACGAAGCCTCTATCGAAGAGAAGTGAAAGCAAGTTAGATAGAATACTTACCCCGTGGGTCAAATATGGGCAAGACCGTTTCCAGTTTGCAACTTGATGATGAACACAGTACAATTGGGTCTCAAGACACTCTTCAAGAGGGTGCAAAACGCCTGTTAAGTATTTCAGGTGGGATTCTGGTTGTCCTCAATGATGACAATCATGTCCAAGGAGTAATCGGCCAACGTCAAATGATCAAGGCACTGAGTGAAGGTGTTAACGCATCGAGTGCAGCCTGCCATGAACACATGGAAATGGACTTCATGCTCGTTCACCTTGATGACAAACTCAAAGCAGTCTTGGAGAACATCAAGTTGCGGAGCCCACAAGCGGTTGTCGCAGTTGATGCGAATGAGGAATTCATCGGATATTTTTCACCTGGTGATTACCAGGACGCTGTAAACTTGGTTTCAAACCTCCAAGACCTCAAGTTGTAATCAAGCTTCAAGACGAATCACACGTTGACAACCAGCGCAAGCAAACCGGTGCGGGCGTTCTGTTGACGTGACTGGGTTTGAAACCTGACATGCAGGACATGGAATCGTTGGATAGGTGGTTTGAGTTCTTCGTTTATTCTGTGGGCTAAGTCGAGGACTGGCTATTGCGGTCACCCACCAAATCAATGTGCTCGCAATCACAGCACCTCCGACAAAAATAGCCGGATAGCCAAGGATCAAGACAAGTCCAACCACCGGGACTAGAACGAGTTCAGCGTACATTACGGTTCGCTTTCGTTGGCGAGTGATGCGCATTCCCACAATGAATGCACCTAGTAAACCAAATACTGAAAGGAGGGTGAGTGGCATAGGAGTGAAGGACACTGCTGTTGTCGGCACAGAATTCAATCGGAATGCTTCATCTTGCATGATACCCTCCCCCTCTAGGGTAATCTGGTCACCCCATGGCATTCGAAGAACCGAGAGTTCAAATTGAGTTGATTCTCTAAGTACGCTGTTACTGAGGGATGTAAATGCTGATGTTTTAGCGGTGAGTGATAGTGAAAAAGAACTCCAAAGCGGTGCTGGTTGGACCACGATGAATTGATTGACCAATTCCAATTGTGTCCCCTCTGCAACAACTTCCGTTGTAGAAAAGCGAAGTGTAACTGGATGGTTGACGACTGCAAATTCACCGTTGAGGTCCAGGTCTATTTTCAACGAAGAAAATTCACGAAACATTCCGAGCAAATCTTCAGATTGAATTCCGAGACCGCCGGCAAGGTATTGTGGACCGAGGTTTATCATTTGCCGCTCAAACTCTCCAATCTCTGATTCCTCAATGGACCGGCTCACTCTGTCTTCTTCAGTGACAGAGCCCTCGGAAAAAGCTCTAAGTGTTACGGAAAGAGCAGGATTTTCATCTCCAATATGGTCAAGACCCCACCGCATCCAAAACGCCATTTCATCATCAATTGTCAGAGTGGTAACTTTTCTTAGAAGAAGCGTATTTCCATCCTTTGAAAGGTCCATTTGGATGTTGACATCCAAAGAACTACCGTCACCGTTTGTACGTAGTGGTTCATCGGGAGGATAGTAAGTTCCAGTCCCTGAGTCTGTGTCAAATGTTTCAATTTCAAACGTGGTGGACCCAGTTAAAGAGGGTTGGTCGGGTTGAAACTTCAGTTCCACTTCCACGGAAATGGTTTCGATTCCACCAGCGGCTTTATCCCATGTCCAAGTGACCCGGACGGTGTCACTTGATGCTGTTTCAATCGGGTCTCCAGTAACCTCCTGTCCGTTTACATTGAGGGAAATTGACTCTGCCAGTGCTAACGTGGAAAGCCCCCATGGTGAATCAAGTTTTACGGCAAGGTAAACGTCGGAACCTTCAATTTCTGGCGTTGGCATCATAATATCAAGAATTGGTAGTATACCCTCAATCGATGATGGATCATCTTCACCGCCCCAAAGGAACTTCAGTTCAGCATCGGTTCCTTCGGGGAACGAAAAGAGAAGCGTATCTGCTTTTAATTCAAGAGTAATGGATGAAGAGTCCACCAGTTCAAATGAATCTTCAACCTCTATTGAGAAATCGAGACTACCTTTTCCTTGACCGAGAAACGACCCACCAGGGTCGGTTTGGGCACTGTAGCTCTTTGAACCAATTGCAATGGAAGCAGTGGCGTTAATTTGAGCACCGACTGCTCCACTGACTTCATATTCCATGGAGAAGGTCCAGGTTGAGGAAGGTACATCCCCGCCCCATGTATTGGAAAGGGTCCACTTACCTACTGTTTCTTGGGAATTGATTGAATTTTTCATTGAGACCGCTTGTGAATCTGTGCTTAACTCAGCAAAAAATGGTGTCAATTGCTTGTTGCTATCGCTGCCAAGGAGGTATAATTTGACTTCGGAAGCATCGCAACAAACGATGACGTCGTCCGATTCATCTGCGGCTTGCACCGTTGGTGAAACAACTGGCAGAACCAGTGTTGCAACAAGAATGAAGATGATGAATGATGCAGTACGCATAAGACCGACATTACGCCGAAAGTTCTCCGGCACATAACTTGAACTCTTCTTTGGGCCAATATATGCCTAAAGTGCCTTCTCAAGAAGGGCGCCAAGTTCTTTTTCAAACAGGGTTACCAAAGCCTCTCCAACCTCACCTTGCAACTCATCGGGTAGCAAACGAAGTCCAAGGCGCGTTGCAGCGCGAGTCGCTTTGAGTTCAGCGTAAATATTTCTGGCTTTTGAATGGAAGTAATAGGCGACTGCTTCCTTGATTTCTGCTTTCAAATCTGGGTCTTCGTCTACCTTTGCCCTAATGTGGGCTTTGAGTTCATCTTTGACAAGATCTCGGAACGCCTCGATAACAAGGTCTTCAGTAGACATCAGTCCTTGGATTTGATTTTGGATACTTCCAGTCAACAATCGCTCAATGGCCATGGTAAGCGCATGGGGGGATTATGTTTCAACCCGTCGCTTCAAGTTCTATCTGCAAATGTCCCGTTTGGAGCCATTTATCGATCAACTTTGAAGCATGTAACCGTTCTTCGTTGAGCCCATTCGGCCACATTTGTTGTGCTGCGAAGGCTTGGCTTGCCAAATCCACTTCAACATCACCGACAAGCATTCTATGCCACAATAATTCCTCGAGCCGGGGTGTAGAAAGTGTCATGTCTGCGAGGCAAGGAAGAGCAAGTTCGCTCAACGCTTGGGTTCGTTGTTCTACATCCATTTCCGGCCACGCAGTTTGAAGTTTTTTGAGGCGTCGTTCAGCAAGTCCAGGTATCATGCCGGAATAGGCTTTTTTGACTTCAGGAAGGGAGGCTAATCGGATACTTCCTTCCTCCTTGAGGTGCATGTTTACCGCTGTGTAAATGGGGTCAATGGTGGTATCAAGCGAACCTCGCAACCACAAACCGAGAGATGAAAACGGTCGCATTTGACGAACCCGCCTGCCGTTTGGAGCCAAACATGAAGCAAGAACTGATGCCTGAATCACACAATCCAATGCACCGTGATGAATTCTATTTTGGGCACCAAGTTGTACTTGGGTTGCTATCGGGATAAGGCGTACCAATTCGTCTTCTTTGACATCCGCCAGATTCCAAGTTTCTTCTTCAGGGAGAATGACCACGCCTAATCCCGTTGAAGGAGGTTCTATCGTGAGCACTTCATCTCGGGGACGGTGATGTCCAGCGGGATAAAAACGGCGTCTATATTTGAGCCCTGCATCCAAACAAGCCGCTTCAAGTTGACCGAGTGCAAGCACTCCCGCCAAAGATGATGGAGCATGGAGATGAATCATCGGGGCTTGTTGAATCCGAGCCACCTGGTTCAAGAGACGATCTTTCGATTCTACGAAAAATGACGTTTCTAAGAGGCTTCGCATGGTGCTCCCGTAACTCTTAGGATGCTACCCCTCATCAAGTTGACCTTGGAGAGGTTGTTCAAAGATTGCTTCACTCAACCATTAGGCGGAGTTCGTCACGCTTGTATCGCCAGTCACTTGGGAGGCGACTTTCGCTCTTGTAGTAGTTGGCCAAACGACGAATCTTGGATTCTGTGATTTCCAAGGCTCGCTTATTGTGAATGTCCTTGTGGTTTCCAGAACCAAGATGGTTGATGATAGCGACAGCTTGTCGCATGAGGTTCATCATGTCTTCAGGGTAACTGCTGGTCATGTCGTTTTCTTTGAGGACTTGGCCAATACGCATTCCGAGGACCAGACGGACGTCAGGAACAGCGTGCTTGTCACGAAGAATTGTACCGATTTCTGCAGTTGACTTGCCGGACTTGGCAAGGTCAAGAATGAGGGTTGTAACGGCTGATTTATCCTTGTTGGACCAATCAGGAGCACCACTTACATGAGGTCGAGAGGAGCCACTTTGACCTTTACGGGACTTGAACATACGTGCCATTTGCAATCACCCAGCGGCCTTCCGACTAATCTCCCCTTCTTAACCACTCCGCAACACCATGGCGCAGAACCTAGTGCTGTGGGCTTACTTCTTGCGTTGATGAGACTTTGCAAGAGTGCCAGGAGTGCCCTTCCACTCCCATCCTGCAGCAACCGCCCGAGCGAGGCCCAGAACCTTTTCATCCTGAACGACCAAGAGGTCATCTCCTTGACGAATACTCGGATCATATGCCTCAATCATGTGAGAAAATACATCACCCTTCCACGTCAAACCACTTTTGATACGGATTACAGGTAGTGCATCGTGTTCAAAAAGAAGGTCAATTGAAGATTTTGAGAATGAAAAACCATTTCGGTCAATAGACCACACCGCAACTTGGACCCCATCTCGCTCCAAGCGCCAACGGGGAACTTTCCCCCGCACAGATACACCCTTGAGCCATTCATCGCTTCGCATGTTTTTCCGAGCGACGCTCATGTAATTTGCTCGGAGGCGCAGAGAGTTCTTCTGGTTACGCAACTCATAGGTTTGAACTGCATCTTTCACAGCCAATTTCAAATCGTTCAAGGCATCATGTGACCCTGCGCCACGACCCTGTCGCGTCTCAACAACTTCACATTCAAGGAATGAAAGGTCCATGTCCGTATGATTGATGACTCGCTTGTAACCCGTTCGTTCCACGAGATTGCGGAGCATTCGTTCAACTCTGGCCAGTTCGTCACGATTCCAATCCCCAGTGACTGGAACGTCATATTGCGAGGCAGGCCACACGTCTTCTAGATCCCGAGGCACTAATCCCAACGGGGAGGTCATCATGACTTCATGGCAGGTCGTCGACTGTATGGCCTGTATGAATCTACTGTGGGAGCGCGAGAGGCGGTAGGGCTTACGTGCTGAACAAGGGAGTAAAATCATCACCTCACGGACTTCGGAAGGTGTTTCATACCGTGTCGTCATGAAACGTTCCCAGTCGGTCACCAACGGTTCTTCAAGCATGGTCGTTGAATAGCAAGGAAAACGGGTATCACGAGATACGTGCGATGAAAGAAGTCCTTTCACGCTAGCTGCTGCTTGGTCGTGATACCTCAAGTGCTCTACAAGTCGGGGACTGGAGAGCGACTGTCGCTCAACAAGAGTCCGAAGCGTTCCGGATTGAAGGGCAGAGCGTACCTCATCGAGTGATTGGATCCAGTGCTGGCTCTGAGCCTCCATGTCGGTGGATTCATGGGCTAATGGATATCGTGGCCCTTGCAAAGTCAAGAGAGCTCCTGAAGAGGCTGCTTCGTGACTCCGACCCATGTCAAACAAATCTACGCCCATCCAGGTCAATACTGCTGCATTATCGGGACCTCCCAAACCGGGTGTCCAAATTAGAGCCCCTGGAAATTGTTGTTTGAGAACCATCAGTGCGTCGACCAGTTTCCCTGGCTGAGCGGCCAGTTGAACCGCATCCGTAAGAACTACGATTTCAGGGTTCAAATCATCATCCATGAGGGACGAATCATGGTTCATCCGCTGCCATGATACGGGGAGTAAAGGAGAAGTCCCTTGCTCTTCGCCGGCGTTTGCCTCTTCAAGAGAAGGGGGAAGAACATGCCCAATGTTCACGTCATATGTTGGAGAATTCACATCAAATTCTGGAGGGGACAACGGACAACGGGCTGAAAGTTGTAGACGTGCGGGGAGTTCGTTCGTTTTTTGAGTTTCAAACGACGCATATGCAATGTCAAGGGCAGGGTCACCCTCCATCAATACAAGGCATGGCGTGGTGCTTGCAGGGGCCTTTCGGTCACC